>DASZOW010000397.1:0-1527 GCA_035550615.1 Puia sp. | reverse complement strand
CACAGCCATTCCCACACCTGTTTTACGCGGAACTTTTTCTCTCCGAGCGCGGTGAAGTAATGCTCTAACTCGCTGAGGCTGAGGTGCCTGATATTCTTTTTCTCTGTCGACGCCGTTTTCACGCCGCAAAGGTACGAAATTTTGGGGGGAGGGCGCCCTGGGGAGCGCGGGACGAGGTGGGGCGGGACGGCGAGGGTGGGGCTTTAAAACATGGCTGTGGGGAGGCCGTCGATACTCACCCGATTTTTTTCCTGCTGGTACTGGATGAGACCATCTGGCCCCTTGTTTTCGGCCCATTTGATGGCATGGTCGCGTTCGCCGGTATACTCATATAACGGTACCGCAAAACCGCAGGAGGTCTGGACCCGGTCGATGTCGGCTACGATGATCTGGCGGGTGGCAGGATGGAGGTCTCCGAACAAGGCCGATAGCCGGGGCCATTCCGGACTGGCCGGCAGTACGGTCACGCCCTTTCCGTAGAGCCGCAGGATGTTGGGCGGGCCGTCAAATGCGCAAAACATAAATGTGATGCGACCATTTTGCAAAAGGTGGGCGGAGGTCTCATTGCCGCTGCCCGTGTAGTCGAGATAGGCTACCTTATTCGGGGTCAATATGCGGAAACAATCGCCGCCCTTGGGTGAGCAGTTGACATGCCCCTCTGCGCCGACGGGTGCGGAGGCCACGAAAAACATCTTTTGTTTTTCGATGAAAGCGCGGTGCGTGTCCTGGATGATGTCGAATGACCTGGCCATAGGAAAATAGATTAAGCAAGGTAAAGGTACGCGGTTTCGGCGTTTGCCCAAAGCGGCTCGCGGGTTGATGGACGATAGACGAAGAAGGACGGGCGGCGGAATGGAAGCGTGGATGAACGATGGGTGAAGAGGGGCCGTCGGTGGGATGGAGGCGTGGATGGGAGCACTGATGAAGCGTGCTACTGCCCGTTCAGGGGAATTCCTGTAAATTGCCGCCGCAAATCAGACAATATGAATACTGCCTATGTTATCGATGCCGTCCGAACGCCGATCGGGAAGTACGGCGGCGCTTTGAGTTCTATCCGTCCCGACGACCTGCTGGCACATGTGATCAAAGCGTTGATCCGGCGCAACCCGGGGGTCGACGTAGCGGCCATCGAGGATGTCATTGCGGGAGATGCCAACCAGGCGGGCGAAGACAACCGGAATGTGGCTCGGATGTCGGCGTTACTGGCCGGGCTGCCGGTGGGGGTGCCGGGCACGACGGTGAACCGGCTTTGCGCCTCGGGTTTGCAGGCGATCATGGATGCTGCGCGGGGGATAATGTGCGGGGAAGGTGAATTGTATATTGCGGGTGGTGTGGAGAGCATGACGCGCGCGCCCCTGGTCATGGGTAAGGCGTCGCATGCCTTCAGCCGGAATGCGGAGGTCTTCGACTCGACGATCGGCTGGCGGTTTATCAACCGGCGGATGGCGGAGCTGTATCATCCTTACAGCATGGGTGAGACGGCGGAGAATGTGGCCCGGCAGTGGAAAGTGGGACGGGTCGAGCAGG
>DASZOW010000396.1:0-8662 GCA_035550615.1 Puia sp. | reverse complement strand
GAATAACCTGCACCACATGCACGAGAAAAAACAAACAATACCCCAGCGTAAGAATAAAATGGATCACCCGCGCATTCCCATATCCCCCGAACATCCCGGTCAACAACCCAAACTGCACAGGCTTATAAATAGCCAGCCCCGTCAACACCGACCCCAGCCCCATGACGATGATGCCCGTATAGGCGATCCGCTGCGCCGCATTGTACTTGCCCTGCGGCGGCGCCGTCTTGCGGATATGCAGATCATGAAGCAGCACCTGCCAGGCCTCCTTCAACGAACGACGCCCCGGAAGAAGCTGCCGCCATTCCCCGGAAACCATCGTATAGATCACATACACGAGCCCGTTGAGAAAAAAGATCCACATGAAAATAAAATGGAACGCCATCCCCTCGGCAAGCCGCCGGGAAAGATTCAACCCTTTATAAAAACCCTCGGGAAAAAAACCAAAGATAACCGTACGGCCCAGGTGGATCTTATACACATCATTGGCCCAGTAGATCAGCAACCCACTCCAGATCATGACAGCAAGGACCGGAAAATTAATCCAATGCATCCAGCGGATAGCCAGCGGGTGCTTGTCGACCGCCTTTTTACCGCCCAATTTTCGCTTCATGCGTAACCTTTTCGCGAAATTTACGATAAACCCGGAAATTCCAGGGCCTCAAAGTATCACAGTTCCATAACAATCCCCGATCGCCGCCATCCCGCCCAGCCGGCCACCGCCACCTGCCGCCGCCTGCTCCGGCCACCTGCCCCGGCCACCGCCGCCTGCCACGCCCCTGCGCGCCGGCCCTACTCCACCCTCAAACTCTTAACGGGATTATCCGTAGCCGCCCTTATCGTCAGCGAACCCACCGTCATCAACGCGATCACCAGCGCAACGGCGCCCGCCAGCACAAATACCCACCCGCTGATCTCCACCCTATACGCATAACCCCGGATCCACCGGTTGAGCGCCAACCACGCCAGCGGCCACGCGATCAAATTCGCCACCAACACCAACCCGACAATCCGCCGGCCAAGAAGAACCACCACATCGCCCACCGACGCCCCCAGTATCTTCCGTATCCCGATCTCCCTGGTCCGCCTCGCAGTAGAAAACGACGCCAGCCCGAACAAACCCAGACAGGAAATGAGGATCGCCAGCCCCGCCATGATCGCCACCATCTGCAAAACCTGCGCATCGGTCCGGTATAACTCCTTGAAATGATCATCCAGGAACTCGTATTCGAACGGGTACTCCGGCAAAACCTTTCTCCACACAGCCTGTATAAAAGCGATCGCCCGCCTCGCCTGCCGCCCGTTAATCTTCACCGACAACATACTGAACGAGCTCGCCCCCTGGTCGAGCAGGAACATGGGCTCGATCTTGTAATGAAGGGAGTTGAAATTGAAGTCCCTCGAAATGCCCACGATGCTCCCTAGCGTATCCCCCCCGAAATGTTTCCCGACCAGCCACGAGTAAGATTTCCCAGGCTCATCCCTGAGCAGTTGCCGCGCCAGCATTTCATTGATGATAAATTCATTCCCGAACGCCGACCTTTCCCTGGAGAAATTCCGGCCCGCTACTAACGGGATCTCATAAACGCCCAGATAATCGGGATCCACGAACAACCCGGTAGTAAAAAGTACCCGCATCGGTTTGTCACCCGGCCAGAACCCGAACCCCAGCGTCCCGAGAGGACCGCCAAGCTGATCCTGCGCCCCCGTAACTCCGGCGACCAAAGGGCTCCCCGACAATTCTTCTTTCAGCAAAGCATATTTACGCGCAGTGACGCCATGAAGCGGGATCGTCACCACCTGCGCCCGCTCAAACCCCGGATCCCGGTCCTCCATAAAATTCAATTGCCGATACACAAGGTTAGTCGCGATCATCAGAAACACGGCGCTGGCAAACTGCCCTACCACCAGGATATTCCTGAACGTTCCCCCGCCGCTTCCCGGCTCACTCCCGCCTTTCAATACTTTTACCGGCCGGAATGACGAAAGATATATGGCCGGATAAAGCCCCGACAACAGTCCAAGCAGGACCGCGCCGATGATTATAGCTGCCAGCAGCCCGGGATGACCCAGCAAGACGGAGCTCAGATCCCGCCCGGTCAGCTTATCGACATACGGCAACGCCAACACCACCAGCCCCAGCCCGGCGACCATCGCAATCAGGGCGACCAGCACGGACTCGCCAAGGAACTGGATGCCCAGCTGCAAACGCATGGCGCCGATCGTTTTTCGGATGCCGACCTCTTTGGCCCTTTCCGTCGACAAGGCCGTGGCAAGATTCATGAAATTGATGCAGGCGATGAGCAGCACCACCAGACCGATGCCCATAAAAATATCGGTATAACGCGCATCGAATTTCTGAAAATTGAGATAGTCATAGATGATGTCGGCGGCGTGAGCATGGACGTCCCTCAACGGCAGCAGGAACAGCTCGTAATGGATGTGCTCATCCGACACCCAGTGTTTTTCCAGGTAGGCAGGAAACTTCCTTTCCAGTGCGGCCACATCGGTATGCGGCGCAAGCTCCAGGTAAGTGTCCACCCAATGATCCCGCCATCGATCCATCCAGCCGGGTTTGTAGACCGTATTAAAAGATTGTAACGCGTCGAATTGGAATTGTGAATTGCCGGGCACATCTTTTAGGATACCCGTTACCGTGAAAAGCAGCGTATCACTGCCGAAATGCGCAAGCGTCTTGCCCATGGGGTCCTCAGCGCCGAATAATTTCCGGGCCGCAGATTCCGTAAGCACGATACTGTTCGGCTTTTGCAGCGCCGTTTGCCGGTCGCCCTCGAGGAGCGGGAAATCGAATAGCTGCAGGAACGAGGCGTCCACAAAATAGGTATGCGGATAAAATACGCGTTTCTCCCCATAAGTCATCTCGTACGAATTATTCAGGTCTACCCGGCAAAAGTTCAGGACCTCGGGAAATTCGTCCTTCAGCGTCGGCCCCATCGGGAACATAGTGGTCGCAACCTTCTGCGAGACCCCCGTGCTGGTAAATTTCTCCACTTCATTCAATCTGAGGATATTTTTTCGATGTATCCCATCGAAACTCCTTTCATAATACACAAACAGCAGCATCACGATACACGCAGCCATGCCGGTCGCAAGCCCGAAAATATTGATCGCCGAATACAACTTGTGCCTGGTCAGGTTCCGCCAGCAAACAAGGAAAAAATTCTTGAACATGGGAAGACGCTTTCGGGCCGCTGTACAAAAAAGAGACCACTATGCCAATTGCATACAAATCAAATATTTATGATTTCGCGCAGGAATCGGTCTGCTCGATCCGGTACAGAGGGTGTCCGGTTATGTACAGTATAGGCCGGGGGTGGCAACAGAATTGCATTATATAATATGGCTTTTAATAGGATATTGGATTTTAGCAACGGCCCGGATTTCTATCTGGGCTTTTTTATGTCGCTTATACCCCTTTCAGCGGGAAATTAATTTTTCTTAATCCCGGGGCGCCAGAGAAGCGCGCATGCAGATAATCCCGCCCATTGTAGACGATATGCCACAATCGCTGCGCAGCTTCCCGCACACAAATAACTATGCCCGCAATAAAAAAACGATGAAAAAAACCGGCAGGAAGGAAAAAGTATACCTTAGCCGGTAGTGTCGATGATTTCGACATTCTTTCTGTTGGCCAGACGGCTGTGTAGCAGCTTCCACATCTCGGGAGCCAGCATCGAACCATCATCCTTGATAAGCTGAAGCTCTTTTTCCCGGATTCTGGCAAGAATAGCAACAAGCTGCTCATTCGTCGCCCCCGAATCGAGGCCACTCAGAAACCGTTTAAAGTCCAAAAGGATGTCTGCTCTAAGTTCTTTGAGGGAGGGAGATCGACTTTCCATGTCACAATTCCTTAATTCTATGGAATAACATGTCGCAATAAGCAAACCAGATTATCGGTAAACCCTCATTCGCACCTCGAACCGGTTGATACCCTCAGCGGATTGCGCCCGAAAACGGTAACCGTGCAGGGCTATTATCCTTCTCACGATGGTCAGCCCAATGGCCGGCCGTACCGGCCGGCCCGCCCCCGGCTCATTGATCCAGTGTAGCAGATCCTCCGGCAGCGCCGCCCCCTCATTCTCGATCCGAAACGCCAGCTCCCCGCCTTCGCGCGCCAGCGACAAAGCAATCCGCCCCGTGGCCGGTGTATACGCCAAAGCATTGACCAGCAGGTTCTGCACCACCCGCTCCATCATCGCCACATCGGCCTCGATCCACGCCCCATCTTCACCACCGCTCAGTTCCACCCGTTGCCGCGCGCCTACGGCGCGCAGCACTTCGCCCATCATCTCCGAAAACAGAAAAGGCTCCCGCCGCGGCTCGAAATTCGGCGACTCGATCTTCGCCAATTCAAAAAGCTGGTTCACAATCCCCTCCACCTTAACGATCTTCTCCACTACCAGCTCGGTATACCCGCGCGCTTGCGCATCGCTCAGCTCCGCCTTTTTTAATAACAACGTTTCCCCATACCCGCGCGCAATCGCCAGCGGCGTCCGCAGATCGTGACTGAGATTCACCAAAAAGTCTCCTTCGCGGAACCGTTTCCCCATCATATTCACCAACTCGTCGAACCGCAACCGCATCCGGTGCAGATAAAGCAACGTCACCAGCAGCGAGATCGCCAGGATCGCCGCCACGCTTCCCAACACCACAGGCGTGACCCGGCTATTATAAAGCATCTGCGTCACACTCCGGTACTGCGCACTGCCCAGCACCACATAGATATACCCCAGCCTCCCGGAATCGCCTTCCACCGCGGCCGCGGAGAAGATCTTCGGGCGCGCCGGGTCCCGCGGATCGGGGCCATCGATATGCTGCGTGCCGTCGGACCGCAGATAACGCAGGATATGCTCCAGCGGGATCATCCGGCTTTTGACCTCCCCGGGATCACCATGGAAATAGATCACGTTCCCGGCGGTGTCGAGAAAATAGACCTCCGCACTCGGACTGATCACCATCGCCTCATAAAAAACGGAATCGGCCTTCCGCCGGTCGAACCCCTCGCGGCCATAAGGACTCGTGAACCTCGCGATATGCGCGGCCACATCCTTGTTGAGCAGTTGCGTGCTCGCCTCGTAAAAATTGGTCGTGGCAATATAGGTGATGCCGATGAACACCACCCCCAGCAGGGCGATCAGTAGAAAGATCACCAGGTAGATGCGCCTGAAAAGTACAAATGGCGATGTTTTCATTCCGCAAACCGGTAACCGGCTCCCCAGGTAGTAAGTATGTATTCGGGTTTATTCAGGTCCGGCTCGATCTTGATGCGTAGCCGGTTGATATGCGATGTCACCGTGTGCTCGTATTCCTGGAACGCAAAACCCCAGATCATCTCCAGCAACTCGTGGCGCGTGAACGTCTTGCCCGGATGCGTAGCCAGCAGCCACAGCAGCTCGAACTCCTTTGGCGTCAGCTCCAGCCGCCGCCCCCGCATCGTCACCTTCTTCTTCTCCTTGTCGACGACCAGGTCCCGGAAAACGACCCTGCACGCCTCTTCCGTCGCCCCACCCGCGCCCTGCATCACCGGCCCCGGCGCCGCCGCCACCGCGACCCTGCGCAACAAAGCCCGCACCCTCGCCATCAGCTCCGCCACCCCAAAGGGTTTACTCATATAATCATCCGCCCCCAGCTCCAACGCCTTCACCTTGTCCATCTCCTCCCCCAGTGCACTCAACATCAGGATCGGCGTCCGCCCATTGGCCGCCCGTATCCGCCGGCAAAGCTCGAACCCATTCCCATCCGGCAACATGATGTCCAATATAATAAGGTCGAACGCCTCCCCCGCCAACCGCTCCAACGCCCGCGCCCCCCTGTCACAAGCCACCAGCTCGAAGGCCGGCGCCTGAAAATGCAGCCCCAGCAACTCCGTGATCGCCGGATCATCCTCTACGAGCAATATGCGGTTCATGATCTCATCCGTTTAACCCCAAAATTAACGACCCATTCTTATTTATCGCCGTAGTTAATTTTTTATCTCCACCTCCTGCTCTGTCCCGCTCCCTGCCTCCGATCGCCCCCTACAAGCCGCTCCCCCGCCTCCGGGCCCCCGGAAAAAATCGTACCTTTGCCGCGTGAAAAGCGAGAAAAAGAACATAAGACACCTGAGCCTGAGTGAATTAGAACAGTACTTTGAAAATCTCGGCGAAAAGAAGTTCCGGGTCAAACAAGTCTGGGAATGGCTGTGGAGCAAACATGCCCAGTCCTTTGACGACATGACCAACCTGAGCAAAGACCTGCGCCAGCAGCTCGCCGACACCTTCGCCTTTCCCGCCCTGGCCATCGACGCCACCCAATACTCGGCCGATGGCACCGTCAAAAGCCGTTTCCGTACCGCCGACAGCCACCTCGTGGAAGGCGTCCTCATCCCCACCGACGAACGAAAGACCGCTTGCGTCTCCTCCCAGATCGGCTGCTCCCTAAGCTGTAAGTTCTGCGCCACCGGCTACATGGAACGCAAACGCAACCTCGACTTCGACGAGATCTATGACGAGGTCGTCCTCATCAACCAGCAGTCCGAACGCGTATATGGGAAAAAGCTCTCCAACATCGTATTCATGGGCATGGGCGAACCCCTGCTGAACTATAAGAATGTCCTCAAAGCCATCGAACGCATCACCGCCCCCGATGGGCTGGCCATGAGCCCCCGCCGCATCACCGTGTCGACGGCCGGTGTAGCCAAGATGATCCGCCAACTCGGCGAAGACCAGGTCAAATTCAAATTGGCCCTCTCCCTCCACGCCGCCAATGACAAAAAGCGGAACGAGATCATGCCGATCAACGAAACCAATAACATCAAGGCCCTCATCGACGCCCTGAATTATTTCTACCAGCAGACCGGCAACGAGATCACCTTCGAATATATCCTGTTCAAGAATTTCAATGACAGCAAGCAGGACGCCGACGAACTGGTAAAGTTGTATCGCCAGGTCCCCGCCGATCTCATCAATATCATCGAGTATAACCCCATCGACCAGGCCCTCTTCTCCAAACCCGACGAGGACGCCATCCAGCAGTTCATGCAGCATCTGGAAAAGAACCGCGTCAACGCCCGCCTCCGCCGAAGCCGCGGTAAAGACATCGACGCCGCCTGCGGCCAGCTCGCCAACAAGAGCTAACCCCGCCACGCGCGCCGCCCCGCCCCCCCAAAAAAAAGACGCCGGTCAAGACCGGCGTCCGAGGCTTAGGGGCCTACTTCTGCTTCTACCCTGTTTTACTTCACTGGGGTCATCCGACCCATATCCTTGATCGAAACCTCCAAAGCCACGGAAACATCCCGGCGAAATTTTTTTTTCGCGCACCCACCAGCTGCGCCCCACCCAAGTACCAAAAAGATTGTGTACCTTGGCGTTAAGCGATCTTTCTGCTGATGGAAAAAGACAGGGACATCTTGGCTGGCCTCCAATCCGGCCCCAGAAACCGGGCCTCCTGGGAAATCCAATTCTACCACCGGTATGAATACTTCATCGGGCAGGGATGCCGCAAATTCCACCTCTCCACGGAAGACAGCTTCAGCGCCTACAGCGACGCCGTCCTCTCCGCCATCCATAACATCGCCGCCGGCCGTTTTGACGGCGCCTCCTCCCTCAAAACCTATCTTTTTAGAATTTTTTCTAATAAATGCATTGACCAGATCCGGAAAAATGCGATGAATAAAGCAACGGTCCATCATTCCGTAGACGCTCCGGAAGATCTCCTGGCTCAACTGCCCGATAAATCGAGATCCGCCGTAGAACTACTGATACACCGTAATAAGATCGAGACGCTCCGGGAAAACATGCAGAAACTGGGAGAAAAATGCCGTGAACTCCTCCTGCTGTTCGAAGATGGCTTCTCGGACAAGGACATCGCCGAAAAAATGGACTACAACAGCCCCGCCGTCGTCAAAACCACCCGGCTCCGCTGTATCCAAAGTCTTCGGGACCTTATGAAACACTCGCTCAAAACCATCTGAAACCAACGTCATCACCCACATGCATGACACCTTCGACTATATCGAATCATATTTTACCGGCCGCTGCACCGACGCCGAAAAACAACAATTCGAGGACCGCATCGTCCAGGACCAGCCCTTTGCCGAGGAGGTCGCCTTCTATATCCAATCCCGCCAGCTCCTCAAAGAAGAGCTGCTCAACCAAAAAAGAACCGCCTGGTCGCCCACTTCCCCCCGGCGCATCGCGGGTCCAAAACGCCGGCCCCGCCCGCTTCGTATCGTATACTTCGGATCTGTAGCCGCCGCAGCCGCAGTCCTGGTCGTACTCTCTGTATATCTCCTGGTCCGGCCCGCCGGCCCGCAAAACCTGGCAGCCGACTATATCCGCACCCACTACGACCACCTCAGCCAGACCCTCGATGGCTCCCGCGACAGCCTCCAGCAAGGCATCACGGCCTACAACAAACGATCCTTCTCCCATGCGCTGGCAATCTTCGCGGCACTCGCCAAAGACCACCCCGACAACCCCGAAGCCCTGCGCTATAGTGGGCTTGTTTACCTCCGCATGCGGGATTACGACCAAGCCCTGCACCAATTCGAGGCCCTTGCTAAGATTCCGTCCCTCTACAGCAATCCCGGCACCTTCCTGAAAGCCGTTACACTCCTGACCAGGAACTCCCCCGGCGATCGGGAATCCGCCCGCCAGCTCCT
>DASZOW010000395.1:0-4902 GCA_035550615.1 Puia sp. | reverse complement strand
CTTCTCGCTCATGTTCTTTCCTTCCAGCACGGGCCCGCCGCCGGCCACGAGCCGCACCGGGTTCCCGCAAGTATGTGCATCGATACAAAAAAAGGTCTTTTTCATGTTAATGGTCCGCCGTTCCGGCGTTGAAGTTCATCTGGTGTTATCGCTCGCCATAGATGCCTCATGCTTTCACTGGCCCTTGCGTAAGCTCATTGTTGATCATCCGCCAGATACCCAGCGGGTTATTGTTCTTTAATGCGTCCGGTAGTGCCGCATCCGGCCAGCTCTGGTAGGCCAGCGGCCGCACAAAGCGTTTGATGGCGTCGCCGCCTACGGAAGTAAACCGGCTGTCCGTAGTAGCGGGAAAAGGACCGCCATGCTGCATGGCCAGCGCCACCCGTACGCCCGTAGGCACGCCGTTGAAGATCAGTCGGCCGCAAAGTTCCTGTGCCGCGTCGACCAACGCCGTATGCGCATGCAGATCCTCATCGGTAGCCATCAGCGAGGCAGTGAGCTGCCCTTCCAGGTGCTGTGCGGCCCTCGTCAGCGTTGCGACGTCGGGACAGCGGATCACCAGCGAATAAGGACCGAAGACCTCCTGGTGCAACAGCGGATTCTTGAAGAACGCTTCGGCGCTCGCCGTGGCAACGGTCGGCACGCCCTGGTTCTCACGGGCCGGGGTATTCGCGACAGCGATCGTATCGACATTCGCCTGGTTCAATGCCGCCTGCCGCTTGTCCGTATAGGCCTTGGCGATACCGGGATGAAGCATGGTCCCCGGCATGGCTTTCTCGATGGCGGCGCCCAGCTCCTTGACAAAAAGATCCAGCTCGGGACCCGCTACGCCCAGGATCAGCCCGGGATTGGTACAGAACTGGCCTATGCCCAGGGTGATGGACCCCGCCAGCTGCGCCGCCAGCTCTCTGGCCGAGCTTTTCAGCTTACCCGGCAGAAGAAAGACGGGATTGATACTGCCCATCTCGGCAAAAACCGGTATCGGCTCCTTACGCTGGTTAGCCCAGTCGAAAAGCGCCTTGCCGCCGGTATATGAACCGGTAAACCCGACCGCCCGGGTATACGTATGCGTTACAAGGGCCTTCCCGGTCTCGAAACCGGCCCCATGGACATGTGTAAAAACTCCTTTGGGCAACCCTGCCTGTTTTACAGCCTTGGCAATCGCCTGCGCGACGATCTCCGAGGTCTCCGCATGCGCGGGATGCGCCTTGACGATCACGGGACACCCGGCCGCCAGCGCCGATGCGGTATCGCCGCCCGCCGTAGAATACGCAAAGGGAAAATTGCTCGCTCCGAATACCACCACCGGCCCGATCGCCACCTGCACCTTCCGGATATCGGGTTGGCTTTCCGCCGGCACAGCCGTATCGATCCGCGCTTCGAGCCAGTGACCGGCCTCACACGACGCGGCATAGCTCGTCAGTTGGAACATCGTCCGCGCGCGCTCGTTGCGCAGCCGCGCCTCCGGCAGATTCGTCTCCTGCATGGCCACCTGGATCAGCTGGTCTCCGGTTGCCTCGAGCTCCCGCGCAATGCCGCGCATGAGATCGCCCCGCTGTTTTAATGTCGTCTTACGATATACCTGGAAAGCCTGCCAGGCCTCCTGCATCACCTGGTCGATCTCGGCCGGACTTGCGTCTTGAAATTTCATACTGGGTAGTTTAACGATATGCGAATCAATTCTTGTTCCCCTTGAGACCCTATACGGCTATGCCCGAATACTCCGGTAACACGGGGCGGTTGGCTATACCCTTGCGGATCACGGCCAGCACCTGCTCGCGCTCCCTGCCCACCAACGGCAGCCGCGGCGCGCGGACATGCTCACTGCCCAACCCTACTTCCGCCTCGGCCAGTTTGATATACTGCACCAGCTTGGGATGAATATCGAGCTCGAGCAGCGGCAGAAACCAACGCTGGATATCCAACGCCTCGGCGATCCGCCCCGCCCGCACCAATTGGCAGATGGCCACCGTCTCCGCCGGAAAAGCGCCTACCAGCCCACCGACCCAGCCATGCGCCCCCATCAGCAACGCCTCCATCGCTATCGTATCGACACCGCAAAGGATCTTTAACCTCTCACCGAACCTATTGATCAAACGCGTCACATTCGTGATGTCCCGCGTCGACTCCTTGACGGCTTCGATATTCGACAGCTCGATCAACTCCTCGAACATGTCCAGTGTCACCTCGATCTTATAATCCACCGGGTTGTTATAGATCATCACCGGCAGATCCGTCGCAGAAGCGATCGTCTTAAAGAACTGCACGGTTTCACGGTGATCGCTCTTATACCGCATCGGCGGCAAGACCATCAATCCACGCGCCCCCCATTGGGCCGCCGCCTGCGCCTGGATAACCGCCTCGCGCGTCGAGCCCTCGGCAATATTTAACAAAACGGGAATCCGATCGTTTACTTTTTCTACAGAAAAACGGATCAAACGCTCTCTTTCATCCAATGTCAGCGTGCTGGCCTCGCCAAGCGAGCCGCCGATAATGACGCCGCGTACGCCGGCATCTACCTGAGCTTTCAAATTCTTACCGAACATCGGGAGGTCCAGGGTATCCTGTGCGGAAAACTTGGTCGTCAACGCTGGAAAGACACCATTCCAGTTTATACTCATGTCATATGATTTTCGACAAATGTACCGGTTTGAACTATCGGTCAGGCAGCGTCGATTAATCATTTCTTTACCGATTTTAACTCAGTACTTGCCGCGTTGCTCTATTGCTCCTGCGGGGCAATTACTTCTCCCTCCAGATCGTAGTCGTATGCCTTGCTGATCTTGACTTGTACGAATTCACCTATCGGCAGTTTTTCCTTGCTGTGTATGATGACCTCGTTATCCACTTCCACCGAGTCGAACTCGGTCCGCCCTAAATAACGCCCCGCCTCTTTTTTATCGATCAGGGTCTTGAAGACCTTACCGACTTTCTCCTGGTTCTTCTCATACGAGATCTCCTGCTGCACTTCCATGACCTCCTGTGCACGTTGTTGTTTCACCTCGGCAGGGACATCATCGATCAGCTCGCCGGCGGAAGTTCCCTCTTCATGCGAATAAGGAAAGATGCCTACCCGGTCGAAACGATGCTCCTGGAGAAACCCCTTGAGCTCTTCAATGTCGGCTTCCGTCTCACCCGGAAAACCCGCTATCAACGTCGTCCGCAGACAGATCCCCGGCGCCCGGTCGCGGATCGTCCGGATCAGCTCGGTCATCTCCGCTTTCGTGATTTGCCTGCGCATCGCTTTCAGCATATTGTCGCTTGCATGTTGCAACGGAATATCGAGATAATTGCAGATGTTGTCCCGTTCCCGGATGACATCCAGAATTTCCAAAGGGAATTTTGAAGGATAGGCATAATGCAGCCGGATCCAATGCAGCCCCGGAATATCGGCCAGCCGGTTCAGCAGATCGGGCAACATGCGTTTCTTATAGATATCGAGCCCATAATACGTGAGCTCCTGCGCGATCAATAAGATCTCCTTGACCCCGCGCTTCACCAGCTTCTCCGCTTCCTTGACCAGCTCTTCGATAGGCCGGCTCACATGACCGCCGCGCATCAACGGAATAGCGCAAAAGGCACAGGTGCGGTTACAGCCTTCCGAGATCTTCAGATAGGCATAATGTTGAGGCGTCGCTAAAAGGCGTTCGCCCAACAGCTCGGATTTATAATCGGCCTCGAATTGTTTGAGCAAAAGCGGCAGCTCCATAGTGCCGAACCAGGCATCGACCTCCGGGATCTCTTTCTCCAGGTCTTCGCGATAACGATGACTCAGACAACCCGTGACATAGACCTTGTCCAGCCGGCCCTTTTTCTTCAACGCCACCTGGTCGAGGATGGTATTTACCGATTCTTCCTTGGCCTTGTCGATAAACCCGCAGGTATTGACCACCACGATATTGTGGTCCTTCTTCGTGTTCTCATGCACGACATCGATGTCATTGGCAAGCAGCTGGCCGCTCAACACTTCGCTGTCGACCATATTCTTGCTGCACCCGAGGGTTATGATATTGACCTTGTCCCGCTGTAGCGTCCTTGTCTTCATATTTCTTCAGACATTGATTCGTGGCCGCAAATTTACGAACTCTTCGTCAGTTTCCGGTACTTGTACTTAACTACCTGACCATAACTATCGTATGGGAAATTATATGGCACGGTTTTTATACTTTTGTCCGCAAAATGCACGAATACTATGAGAAAGGCTTTGTTTCTGATACCTGCTTTAGCTTGTTTCTTTACCATTAGATCCTTTGCCCAGGCGGAAAGCCAAACCTATTCTACCGCCGTCGGTATTAAGTTCTGGCCCGGCGCTATCACCGTCAAACATTTTATCTCCGACGACGCCGCATTGGAAGGGATAGCTAGTTTCTGGGACAATGGCTTCCGGGTAACAGGTCTCTACGAGATCCATGGCGATATCAGCAGCGATGTACCCGGACTGCGCTGGTATGTCGGCCCCGGTGCTCACCTCGGCGCCTACAACGGGACCTGGTATCATGGAAACTACTACAACAGCGGAGCCCTGTCCATTGGTATCGATGGGATTATCGGGCTGGAATACAAATTCAACGGCGCACCTATCGCCGTGAGCGCCGACCTGCAGCCTTATCTGGAACTGAATCACCCCTATGTCGATATCTGGGGTGGGATCGGCGTAAAATATTGCTGGTAAACCGGCGTCACCGGCATTCCTGCCCGGGCGTCTCGCTCACGACCGCCACCGCGTCTGTACCCCCGGCTCCCGTGCGGGTTCAGCTTACTTTTCGAGGCTGAACAGGCTGTCGACAAATTCGTGTTTGTCGAATACCAGCAGATCTTCGGCTTTCTCGCCAACCCCGATGAATTTCACCGGGATCTTGAACTGGTCGGCAATCGCCAGCACCACTCCGCCTTTCGCCGTAC
>DASZOW010000394.1:0-9094 GCA_035550615.1 Puia sp. | reverse complement strand
TGCCGATATCCCGGCCGATCGTCCGACCCAACTGCTGAAGAGCCTCCAAACCGCTTATAGCCAGATAGCTGGTAGCAAAGAACACCGCGTCGATCTCGGGCTTTTGTTGCAGGAAGGCGGCGATCTTCCCAACGGCCTCCGCCGTATATTTTTCCGAATATTCGATCTTTTTGACAAGCGCCGGCGACCGCATCTTTTGAACGGCGCGTTTGTAACCGGCGAGTCGCTCGGAGACCTGGCTTTGCGCCGACTCGAGCGTGATAAAGGCGATATGGCGGAACTGCTGCTCATGCAAATGCATGACGGCCTCGTATGCGCCGGCTTCATTATCGACACCGACATAGCCGGCCTCGGTATTTTCCAGCAGCCGGTCGAAGATGACTACGGGGATCTCGTCTTTGCCCAGCTCACGAATATCTTTGTCGATACCGACAGGTGGACTGATGATGAACCCGTCTACCTTCTGCCGGCGAAAATCGCGGATCAGCTCGCGGGTCTTTTCGGTGTCGTTGTCAGTGCTCATGTACACGACCTTTTGCCCCAGCGGTCTTGCCAGCTCGGCGATCCGCGCGGCGATCCCGGCAAAAAAACTTTCGGCGATGTCTTCTACCATGAGGCAGATGATATCCGTTCGGCCCGTGCGCAGGCTTTTGGACAATGCACTGGGGCTATAATTATTTTCCTTCGCGTATTTGAGAATTTTTTTTGCAAGACTGTCGCTGATCCGCATCTCTTTGGCGCGTCCATTGAGGACATAGGAAATGGCTGCCGTCGATGTGTTCAACGCCCTGG
Source organism: Puia sp. (assembly GCA_035550615.1). GTDB lineage: Bacteria > Bacteroidota > Bacteroidia > Chitinophagales > Chitinophagaceae > Puia. Next base: position 8,302 of record DASZOW010000394.1, on the reverse strand, counting down.
CCATGTCTTTAATGGAGATCTTACTCATGCGGATAAATTGTTTACAAGATAAGTAAATTTTATGGAGCCGCGTTTTCGTCGGCGAGGTCGATCATGAGCGTCTTGTGATCTTCTGCGAACACGGGTCGCAGGGGCCGGCCGTTGAGCATGATGGTCGAGGGTTTATGGTTGAGCAGCAAGCCGGCATGGATCAGTGGCTGGCCTTGCAGGAGCAGACGCGTTCCCGCTATGGGGTATCCGGCGCCGCGACGATGGTCCGGTTCATTTTCCTGTTCCGCGATCAGGAACACCTTGGACAGGGATTGCAGGATACTGGCGCCCTGCCGTCGCAAATAGCTGCCATTCGCGATAAAGTAGTCACTGGCGTCGCCGGCCCCCTTATTCTCGGGATATGTAACGGCCAATAGATAGGCGTCGGTCTCCCAGCCGTCGATAACGGCGTTGCTGTTGCGGTGCATGAGACGGCCATCGGCCAGCAGATTAAAATAGACATCGGTGACCTTGCCGTCCTGGCGGATGCGAACGCCGATATAGTCGACGCCTTGCAGCCGCTGGATCTCCGGCAGATGGCTGCGTGCGGACGCGCCGTTGGCGCCGGAAGAACCGGTGAAGGTGGTCACCGGCCGGTTATTCGTATCCAATAAAATAATGGCGTTGATGAATTTTTGCCGGCTCGCGGGCTCCGGCGGCGAGATGGCATAATATGGCAGCCGTGTTTTGACGTCATGGTCCTTGTATCCCAATCGCGTCTCGAGGACCATCTTTTCCGGGAAGTCGTGTGGATAGCCCATGGGCAGGGTTTCGGGGAACAGCGGCCGCACGAGAATGCCGGCGTCGCCATCGGTGATCTCGATATCGGGCCCATGCTGCCTGGCCAGCCGGCTATAATGCAGTAGCCATTCGAACTTCCCCGGCTCGAATGCTTTGACATCGTCGATCACCAGGATGACATTTCCTATCCACAGAAAGCTCCGGAAATTTCGCAGAAAATAATGCGCGGTGGGCCCCTGCGCATCCGCCAGCAGGTATTTGATGCCGCCGCCGTCCATCAGATGATAGAGCGCGCCAGGGTTCTTGACGGCATGATATTCGTCTTGCGGGTCCTGCGCCTTGCCATCGAAAAGCATCACATTATGCGCCTGGCTGCGGACAAAATAGTTGCTGTATTCGTCGGAGCCATAGAAGGCGTCGCCGCCGTCGATAACCAGATTCTTTCCCTGATGATACAGCACCCAGGACCCTGCGTCGGCATGCGCATGGTTCCAGGTAAAACCGCATTTGACGCCAAGCAGCGTGGCGTTTGTATCCCACGACGAGCGCAGCGTGGCCCACCCCATATCGCGGTAAAGCGCGGAGGGTGGCAGTTCCGGGATCAGTGCCGGTTTATGTTCTTCCGGCTGATAAAGCAGCGCCAGGGGACTCGGCCGCTGCCGGCCATTAGGCTCCATGCCTTTTTCGGCCTGTCCCAAATACCAGTCGAAGCTTTGCTTGTGAAAGCCCAGCGCCATCATGAGGGTCACGGGCTGCGCTGCATTGGCAAAGGGGTTGGAGTCGCCAAAATTCAGCGACTGTAGCTCACCGGTGTTGGGATAGCAGCCGTGGATAAACCAGTCCATGGTCCGCACGAGCATGCTGTCATAAGGCATGGTGATGCGGCCGAAGGCATTGGTCCAGGCAAGACGAAAGTTGAGATATTCGGAGAGGCCGAAATTGGCATAGCCGATACTCTCATAGAAGCCGCCATCGCGGTCGAAGCTGCGGGGTTTGTTGTCGAGAACACTGCCGGCGAAGTCGAACCATTCGCTGGATGCGCGCATCACTTCCCGGGCCCATCCCCGCGCTTGCGGAATTTCGTCCATGACGGCGAGCGAAGCCACCCCGGCTTCGTTGACCACGGCGCTCCACCAGTTATGCCCCATCGAGTTCAGCGAATGCAGCCGGCGATCGGAAGACATCCAATCGTCCATGGATGGCCGGATACCTAAACTGACTATTTTCTCCGCTATCGCTTTTCTTTCCGTCACGGAAAGATCATCGTAAACACAATCGAATCCAAGCGCCGTTGCAAAACAGTCCTTGCCGGTGTTGAGCCCGGAGTTCCACCGCGGAGTACGATCGTCCATCCCATCCCAGGCCGGTTGGCTCACGAGATGTAGCAGCAGCTCCTTAGCCCTGGTGGCATATTTTTTATCCCCCGTGACCCGGTATACCAGGCACAAGGTTTCCATATCGGCCTTCCCTCCCATCAGCGAGTTGTCGGCGCGGGCGCGGATATCCTGCCAGCGGCCGGCGATGGCAGTGTCGGACCTGATCCGGGTCTTGAAAGCGTCGACGGCAGCAGGAGTGAAAAACAGGTAGGGATGTGCTTTTCTTTGCTGTGCGCTGACGGCCGCAAACTGGATCAGGCCGACGAAGATGAAGAATAAGCTGCGGACTACCATCCCGGATTCTGGATCAGTTGTGGATTGAGAGAAAGTTGTTGTGCCGGCAGCGGATACAGATAATTCTTCTCCGTCCACTGTCTGCCCGTCTGGTCGACAATGATACAGCCGTTGGCGTCCTTTGGCAGTTTGGAACCCGCGGTGTACGCATTGGGCCCATTCTGGTATTGGGTGCCGGTCCAGTCGATAGAAACGGGCCAGGGGCTTACAAAGCCTGCCGCATTGCCATACGCGATACCGCCGACATTGGAGACGAGATCGGTGGCGGCGCTATGCCAGCGTTTGATATCGTCGAGCCTGAAATCTTCGTCGAACAGCTCGATGGCCCGCTCCCGCCGGATCTCGGTGCGCATATCGAGGCCGTTGGCGGTGACAAAGGCGTTCGTCAGCGGAGGCATGCCGTTGTCGGTGTTGATCCTGAGCCGGACAAGATTGAGCGACTTGTTGAGATCGGCATCGCTGATCGCGCCATTGCGTTCGAACACGGCTTCGGCATAGTTCAGCAACACCTCCGCATACCGGATCACCGGATAGTCCTCCGATTCGCTGCGGTCGGGACATTGGCGCTCCGTCGCCCATTTCTGATGGCCATATCCGGTAGGGATTATGGGGCCGATGGCATCTTTGAGATCCGCGGCGCCGCCGACCCAGTCCACGCGGTAGTTGGCATTGCCCTTCCAATAATACTGGTACGGCAGGACCATGGTATACCGCATCCGGTTGTCCCTGTTCTGGTATTCGGACAGGAACGTGCTATAACCCTGGAAGAGCGGGGATTTTTCTATAGGCAACCCATCTTTGCAGAGATACATGTTGGCGATCTTTCGGTTCATGCCCGTATTCTGCGAGTGGGTAATATTCTGACCCGTGATCTTGAGCGTGGCGTCATAACGTGTGGCAAGGATATATTCGTGGTTGGCGGATTTGGTGACGCCCGCCGGATTGGATTTTACGTCTTCCAGCACGAACATATATTTCTGCGCCGAATCGCCGAGGATCGTGCTGTTGCCGCCTAGCGCATTGGACGCGGCGGTCCCGAAGAGCGCGTACCGGCCGCTGCTTATGACGGCGTTGCTGGCTGCCGCGGAGATATCGAGCAGCGAGTCGACACGGGAAGTGCTGCCGGCGCGAAATTTCTGCCAGGTCCCTTCATAGAGGGCTACCCGGCCGAGGAAGGCCTGCGCCGCCATCTGGCTGACACGTCCATAATCCGCGGACGTATTGGGGATGGAAGCCGGCAGATTAGGGATGGCCGCCTGCAGATCAGCGATGATGAAATTGACGATCGAGTCACGTGTGCTGCGTGGTCCATACAACTGCGGAGATTGAAGCGTCAGCAGGCTCTGGACAAGCGGAACACCGCCATACAGCTCCAGGAGGTCGAAATAGACATAAGCCCGGAAGAAATGCGCTTCAGCCACGAACTGGGCGATATCGCCGGGAGTTTTATAGGAAGCTGCTTTGGTGAGCAGATAATTTGTCGCATAGATACGGGTATAATCGACCACGTAGTTGCCCGCATTCCCCTGGTTGGATTCGGTGGCCGGCACGGTATTGGTCCCCGCGCCAAACGACCCGCCGCCGCCGAAGAGGTCGGAACGGGTGTCGGAATGGGGATTATCGAGGATGCCATCCAGCGTGGTGAAATTCTTCAGCCAGCCATAATACTGGTTGGCGAAGAGCTTGAAATCATTGGGCGTCTCGAAAAACGTAGCATCGGAAAGCTTATCGAGCGGGTTCAGGGTCAGCGCTTTTTTGCAGCCAAACTGGCCGATGCATAGCGCAGTGATCAACGCAAGCGTATATATAGCGGGTATTCGTTTCATTGTCTTTGGTTTGTCAGATTTAAAAGCTCAAATTGGCGCCTAAGGTCAGGTAACGGTAGAACGGATACCGCTCGTTGCCATTGATCGTCCGGGTATCTTCCGGGTCCCAACCGTCATGGACATGCGTGTGTTCCCAGAGATCGCTGCCGGATACATAGAACCTCAGTCTGGTGATGCTCTTCCATCTGTCGGTAAGCGTATGGGGAAGCGTATAACCGATCACTAGGTTCTTCAGCCGCACATAGGCCCCATTCTGCACCGACCAGGAGCTTGCCTGGTAGTTGTAGCCGTTGATACCGCCACCGCCGGTGTGCAGGTTGGGAAAATGGGCATTGGGATTTTGCGGACTCCAGGTCTGGCCCCACCAGGCATTCGTCTGGGATTGATAAACGGTCCCGTATGGAACTGCCCAGTTGGCGAGACTGCCGTTACGCCAGATCGTCCGCTTCATGACGCCCTGGAAGATGGTCTGGAAATCGAAGCCTTTCCATTGTGCGGCCAGGTTGAAGCCCCAGACATAATTTGGATCATCCCGGCCGAGATACACCAGATCGCCCAGATTCCTTGAGCTGTTGCCGACACTGAGTTTCCCGTCGCCATTGACGTCCTTATACATATTGTCGCCGGGACGCAGACCGCTGAGCTGGCCGGCCGGACTGGCGAGCGGAGTCGGGATCGGCAGTCCGACATTGTTCGTGCTGCCGGTAGGCGCATAAGCGGCATTATAAGCATCCAGCTGCTTTTGATTCTGGATACGGCCGGCATAGCGCAGGCCGAAATAAGAACCTACGGGATATCCTTCCACCGTATTGTTGAACCCGGTGTTCACCACACTGGCGCCGCCATAGTGTTCTAACTTGTCCTGGTTGTTCGTCATATTGACGGACACGCTATAGGTGAAGTCCTTGCCGATATTGTCCCGCCAGGTTAACATACCCTCCCAACCCCATGTCTCCAGGTCGCCGATGTTTTCCGTCGGGGCGGCGGCGCCGAGCGGGGCCGGGACGGTCTGGGGAAGAAGCATATTGGCATTCTTCTTCCAGAAATAGTCGAAGCTGCCGCTCAGCCTGTTCTTGAGGACGGCGAAGTCGACGCCTAAATTTTTGGTCTTTATGATCTCCCATTGCTGGTCCAACGATATAAGCGTGCCGGTGGTCGAGACGGATACCGCGGGCGCAGTACCCAGTAACGCCTGGTTGGAATTCGCATTGAGCAGGTTGATATAATTGTATAGTCCGATGCCGGCCTGGTTACCCGCTTCGCCGTATGACGCGCGTAATTTCAGATCATTGATGATATTCTGATGCTGCATAAAAGCCTCTTCCGAGATGCGCCAGCCCACCGATGCGCCGTAAAAAGCCTTCCACCGGTCATCGGGCGTGAATTTCGACGTACCGTCATAACGCCCCAGGCCTTCAAGAAGATATTTATTCTTATAGCTGTAGGTGACCCGCCCGAACAAAGAGCTTAGCGCATAGTGGTTCTGTGTCTCCGCATTGGCAACGAAACCCGCCACGGTGCTGTTCACCCCCAGACCAAGCGAGGGAATGTTATCATCGGCCAGGTCATATGTCGTCGTCGTAAAATTGTCTACCTCATCCCGCTCATACGAACTGCCCGCCATGATGCTGAACTCATGATCCGTGGCCAGGGTCTTGTGATATTGGAGCCGGCCGATAAAATTATAATAAGTATCCCTGTTCAGCGTCTTGGCGTAGAAGGTGCCATTGCCATTGGGCAGACCGGCCACCGGTGTGGGATTTTGCGTATACTCATCATTGTAGGAATGGAAATTCACCTGCTTCTGCTGGTTATTGATCTGCTCGAACAAGGTGTTATAGCCGGCCGTACCGACAAAACTGAGTCCGTCGAGGATATTCCAGGTAAGATTGGTGATCGCATTGATGCGGGAATCGTAGGTCTTGTTGGCGCCGCCGAACTTCAACATACCCGGCGGGCTGGGTACGGTCCCCCACTCGTATGGCTGCCCGCTCTTGGTCAGGGCCGGCATGCCCGGCTGACCATAGTTGCTCAGGGCGCTATAGCCGGTGAAAGTCAGCAGGCTGGGTTGTTGGATATCGCCGCGTTCCAATGAGATATTGGTCTCGAGCTTCACCGCCTTCGAAAAACTATAGTCATGGTTGAGGCGGATATTATACCGCTGACTGCCATTGGTACCCCACTGCAGCTGGCTACCGTCGTTCAGGTAGCCGAGTGAAACGCGGTAGCCCGATCGCTCGTTCCGGCCGGAAAAGCTCAGGTTGTGCATGGTCGAGTTGGCATTTCCCCACAATATTTTTTGCATGTTCGTATTGAAGTACGTCAAATCCTTGACATCCCCGAATGTCGGCACCTGCCGGCCGTTGTACATAAGCCCTGCTATTGCCGATCCGCCCCAGCCGGGCAGGGCGGTGAGATCGATATAGCCGGAATCCGGGGGGTTGGCCGCGAACACGCCTTCTTCATACCAGAGGCTGGTCGGAGCGGGCGTGATGCCATAGTTGTCATTGGTCGTCGCCTGCATCAGGCCCTGTCCCCATTGACGAATGCTGAGCAGATGCGGCATCAGGGCCGTAAACTTCCTGGATACCGACGCATCGTATTCGATGACCGGCTTGCCGCTTTTCGCCCTTTTTGTGGTGATCAGCACCACCCCGTTTGCAGCCCGCGCGCCATAAATGGCGGCCGAGGCATCTTTGAGGAAGGAGATATTGTCGATGTCCATCGGATTGAGCGTGTTCAGGGACGAATTGTCGGACAGCGCGATCCCGTCGAGGATGACCAGCGGAGGCGTAGAATTGGTAGAAGATATCCCCCTGATCTGGAAGTTCCAGTTCTCCCTCCCCGGCTGTCCGGACGTCCTCGTCACGATGACCCCGGGCGCTTGCCCCTGCAGGGATTCAAAAGGATTGGCTATCGGGCCGCGGTCCTGGAAAGCTTTGGAGCTCACTGTTGTGATGGCGCCGGTAAGCGTAGCTTTTTTCTGAACGCCATACCCTACGACGACGACGTCGTTCATCTGCTGGTTCGATTGCGCCAGTCGGACATTGACGGTACCGCCGGCAGGCCGGATCTCGACAGCGGTAAAACCGGTGCTGCTGATGACGAGGATACTCTTATCGGAAGGCAGGGTGATGGAAAAAGCGCCTTTAACGTCCGCGGCAATACCTCTTTTGGTTCCCTTGACATGAATACTCGCACCGGGTATGGGATTGCCGGAAGTCGAGTCGACGACGGTACCGGTGATGGTACGCCCACCCTGGGCGCGGACGGCGATGTTGAAAAAGAGCAGGCCGAGCAGCAAGGGAATGGTCAACAGTTTCCCCTTGAGGCTGCCTGCCGGCGTAAGAAGAGCGCTTCTCATAATGGCAAGTTTAGATTTCGGTGAAGAATGTTTGTGCATGCAGGAGGTCATAATTAGATCATTACAGTTTTGATGTATCGCTTTTTACCCGGGGAGCGGAAGATTGTCGAATGATCAGCTCTACCGGCAGGATGGTGGTTTGTTGCGGCAGGACAGGAGTCCGTCCCGTGAGACAGTCGATAAGGTTGTCGATCACCTTTTGCGAGATGGCGCGGACGGGTTGCGCCACGGCAGTGATGGAGGGTGAGAAGAGGCTAAAATATGGAGTATCGTCGAATCCGACGACGGCCAGATCGCCGGGAACCGTGCGCTGCAAAGCGGCGATGGCATGCAGACCGCTGATCGCAAGATAATTGGTCGCAAACAGGATTGCCTGCAGCTGTGGGTGTTGCCGTAAAAAGGCTTTGATCTCGTGGGCGGCGATAGCCGGGTCGAGGCCGAAGCCGAGCTTCAGGATCGAGGTTTCGAGCGTATGATGCTGCATGGCCCTGTAATAACCCTGTAGCCGGCTGGTCATCTGGGTCTGGGCCGAATCGATGGTGATGAAACCGATGTTCCGGTGCCCGTTCTGCAACAGGTGCTCGACGGCAAGCATGGAACCGTTGAAATTATCGACGATGACATTGCTGGTGGGCAGACCGTCGAAATACCGGTCGAAGAGGACTACCGGG
>DASZOW010000393.1:0-11422 GCA_035550615.1 Puia sp. | reverse complement strand
CCCGGAAAAGTTGATGCCGCTTATGCCGCGGACAAGCGCCGAGCGGTTGATAGCCAGGCTATCCCCTATAGCGCTGATCACGCCCATTCCCGTGATGAAGACCCTGCTCACGGAGTTATTTGGTTCTATGCTGCTGGATATAATCGACCATCGTGTTGATGTCGACCAGTACTTTACGGCCTTCTTTTGGATCTTTGATCACGATGCCATATTCGCGGTTGAGCAGAACGATCAGCTCTAGCGAGTCGATGGAGTCCAGACCCAGCCCTTCGCCGAATAGCGGCTCGTCATCCGCGATGTCCGGGGGTGTGGTGGATGGAAGATTCAGGAATTCTATTATTTGTTCTTTTAGCCGTTGTTTTAATTGCGCGGTGTCCATAATGTCAACGCCGGGGATGTTTTCTGCCGAAATTTACCCATCCCCGGCGAACGTCTAATGATGGGCCTTCGGCCAGCGGACCCGTGGTCCGCTCTAAATCAGGTTTTTTCTTTTCAGGCCCCAAAAGCTCAAGCCCTGCAGAGCAGCAATAATAAGAAATAAAGATAGGATATTTGCCAGAACATCTTTTAATCTCCCGCCCTCGAGGAAAAGCCCATAGTACGCTTCCAGACTCCAGTGCAGCGGCGAGATCTTCATAGCCAGATGGAAAGAGCCGGGCATCGCGAAGCTGGGGACCATCAATCCGCCCACGGCGGCCAGGATCACGATGGACACGGCGCCAAAACCATTTGCCTGCTCTTCGGTTCGGGCGAAAACGCCGATACAGATGGCATAACTCACGGCGCACCAGCCGGAAAGAAACGTCACCAGCAAGAGTGCGGGCCAGTCGCTCGGGAAATTCAGTACCGGTAGACCGATCACCGGGAAAAGCCATGCGCCGATTGCAAAGATCACGCCGGCCTGGATCAGCGTCACCACCAGGTAGGTGATCTGTTTTGAAAAGATCGCGACGGCATACGAGGTGGGCAAGGTCTTGAGCCGGATAAAGCTGCCGTTGCGTTTCTCGCGCACGATGCCGCTGCCGAGCGAAATGACTACAAAGAACATCGCAAAGATCGTCCACGCGGGAATATTATGCTGGGTGGCATTGGGCGTATCCCGGTTGCCATCCCTCGATACCGGTAGCTCGATCAGCGGGGTCCGGTTGCTCAGCAGCTCGTGCTCGAGCGAGTCTGGCAGCTCTTTTTCATTTAGCGAATAGTATAGCGTCCGCAGGATCTGTTTGCTCTCGACCAGCTGCAACGCGCTATACAATGCGCCTTCTGCGCTTTTGCGAAAAGAAGTCTGCAGCACGGGGTGGTAAAAGATTTTAACAGGAAGGCTGTCGGCCGAAACAACCCGCCCCACGCTCCCCACGCTCCCCCCCGCGTCCCCCGCAGTCCCCAAACCCGATCGCGAACCACTTCCCGCGCTCCCCGCAACGGTACTATCCAACCCAAAGCTCACCTGCACCTTTCCCGTGACGGTCCTGGCCCTGGCCACGATCCTGGCCGAAAAATCCGCGGGGATCACCAATCCCAGCAACGCATCCTTATGCCGGATCCGGTCGCGGACCGAATCATCGGTTATCGATCCTGCCACCGGGACTAGCTGAAAAAAACCGATCTTGTCGACGGCCTGTAAGAATTGTACGGCCAGCACGCCGCTATCCCGGTTACAGACCAGCAAGGTGACCTTGTTCTTATTGACCAGCTCGAAAGTGCTGTTCTGGATGCTCGTCACGATCAACACCAGCAGTATCGGCATGCCGAACATAAAGATCAGCCCGATCCTGTCCCGCATCAGCACTCTGACATCTTTTAGTATGGTCGCCTTCAGCTTGAACATCTATAGGTCTCTATATGCTTTTCCTGTTAATCGTAAGAACAATCCTTCCAATCCATCCATCCGGTGCGTGGCCAGCAACTGGTCCAGCGTATCGTGCGCAACGATTTGTCCCTGGTCGATAAGCGCTACCCGGTCGCAAAGGTCCTCCGCCTCGCTCAGCTGGTGCGAGGTATAGATCAGCGTGGTTCCTTGTTGATTCAGCTGCTTCAGATAATTGATGATGGCCGCGCGGGTTTGTACGTCTACTCCCACAGTGGGCTCGTCGAGAAACAGCAGCCGCGGCCGGTGGATCACGCCGATAGCCAGATTTACCCGGCGTTTCATTCCCCCCGAGAACTGCCCGACCTTTCTATCCCGCACATCCGCCAATCCCAGGATCGTCAACAGCTCATTAGTTCTTTCCCCGATCGCAGAACGGCCGAGACCGGACCATGCGCCAAAGAATTCGAGATTTTCCACCGGCGTCAGGTCTTCATAAAAAGCAAAATCCTGCGGAACAAAACCAAATAGGCTGTTGACACTCCGGTTCCCCGGATGCATCACCTTGCCGAAAAGTTCGATGCTGCCGCTTGTGGCCGTCAGTAAACCCGTCATCAGATGCATCAACGTCGTCTTCCCGGCGCCGTTAGGTCCGAACAGCCCGAAACGGCTGCCCGCCGGTACGATCAGCCCGAACCGGTCGAGTAGAGGGTCCTGACCAGGATATCGGAATGAAAGCTGGCTTATCCGCAGCGCCGGGGTACTCATGAGCGCCATTTGGTTTTTGATAATTCCTGGAAAGCTTGTTTTTCGAGCGCCGCTATTTCAAAAAGCCGGTCGCCTAGCTGATCGAAATCCGCCTGGCTGCCGAGCCGACCCTTGTAGATACCCGCGGCCTGGATCGCAGCATCGCGCCACAGATCACCCGAGCGGGTAAAAAGATCCGAAATGCGTATGAGCGAATCATCGGGATGGAAGGCATGGGCCTCTTGTAAAAAAGCCGCATAGATATAACGAAAACCACCGCCGCCGGTGCCGATCTCTTCCTGCATCCGGACCAGCTGCGCCAGCCAAAGCCCTGCCTTCTTAACTCCCAATTTATCGCGCCAGCGTTTGATCCTGGAACCCGTGTAACGAATGCCGCTTACACCGGTTATGGGCCCGGGGATATGAAGCATGTCGCGGATATTGCGGGCGATCCCTTTGTGGATGCCCCTGGCTATCAGCTCATCGGTGGCCGGACCGCCCTTGTCGGCATTATGCTCGGGATAGTATAGCTGTCCCTTTGGGGCCAGTACGCCCCTGGCGAACCGCACCCGTTCCAGCTCATAGGCGGAAAGAGTCGTCGTCATCTCCATTACCGGGTCGCTCACGAGATAGCGATCCCCCTCACGGCCATAAATAATTAAATTATGTGCGTTGAAATGAAAACGATATTCCTTGGGAAAATAAGGCAAATAAAAAACACCCACCTGGCATCCCACTATATGCCCCGCATCCAGACAGGCATCCAGCCGCTTCTGCGCCTTTTCCTTGGACCGGAACTTCTCGCGGTGTACCGGAACATCCAGCGCCTGACAGGTCCTTTTGAAGATCAGCCCCGGCATGGTCCGGAATGCAAAGGCCGGTCCGTTATTGACTTTCAGCAGCGGGATATAAGTAAAGAAAAGTCCTGAACCGATGCCAAAGGCGAGCGGCTCCGTGATCCGGGTGATGCCGACACTCCTCAGCAGGCCCGAAGTGACGCCATTCTCACAATGTGCGGCCTGGATATGTTCAAAGGGAATCTTCATTGGGGCATCATGCTTTTCAGTTCCTCTACAGGGACTTCGAAGACTTCTGCATAGCGCTGCAGCCGTCTGTCGGATAGTTTCTTGAATACGTCGGGCCGCAAATGCCGCCGCACCCGCCAGGCCCGGAAGCCCGTGTATCCCGCAAGCACCTTGACATCCATCAGTTTCAGCTCCATAAAATAGAGCAGTGGGCTTGCTTCCTTTTTCATTACTTTCTCACGGGCGGCATGGACCCGTTCTTCGATATCCTGCCAGGCGGCATCGTTGGCGCTATTCTTTACCTCCCAGCCTTTGCTTAGCCCGGTGGTATAGTTGCCACCGGCGTCAATGGCATACTGGACCTCTTTGGTGATCTTGCCAAAGGCGCCGGTATCCTGGGGAATATCTTCTTTTTTCATAACGAGTTGAACTAACACGCCGTCAGCATCGCATACATATAGGAAAACCGCGAGCTCTCAGGGACCAGGCACAGGATCCGGTCGCCCTTTTTCAGCCGGCCGCTATGGAACAGCTCGGTGACCATCAGGTAGACGGACCCCGCGCCGACATTGCCCAGCGTGGGCAGGTTCACAAACCATTTTTCATAGGGTATCGTGGCCCCGTATAGCGCGATCTGCTCGAAGATCTTGCTCTTGAAGAACTCGCTCGACATGTGGGGGAGGAAATAATCGATCTCATCGGCCGACAGTCCTTTTTTGTCGAAGATCTCCTTGATCCTTTTGGCGCCGAGGGGCACGATATTATCGCGCAACAGCGAGATGTCCTGTTTGATACTGAAGATGCTTTTCTCGATGATCTCCTCCGGCGAAAAATCCAGATAACTTTTCACCGTCCCGTCCGGCTGTTTCTCACAGGCCATATACATACAGGTCTCCATATTATTGGCATAGGAGGCGCCCTCGATCCACTCGATCCGCAAACTCAATCCATCGGGATCGGGTTCGTCGGTCAGCAAAAAGGCGGAGGCTCCGTCCGACAACATCCAACGCAGGAACTCCTTGTCGAAACTGATAAAAGGATTTGCATTCAGCTCTATGAGCTTCTGCGCTTCCTCCTCAAAGACATTGGCGACCAGCGAGGCCGAGAATCGCTCCGAACCCGTAGCCACCGCTCTCCGCGCCTCACCGGCTTTTACGGCCATATACGCATATTTAAGCGCATGCATACCCGCACAGCATACGCCGCTGGGAGAAACGACTTCGATGGATTCCATTTCCGGCAACCAGCCATGTGTCATGACGCCATGGCTCGGCATCATCTGATCGGGACTCGAGGTGCCGCAGGACAGCAGATCGATGGTCTTCAAAGCTTCCGGATCGTTGTCGAACAGGGCGCGTACGGCCAGGGCCGTCATCTGCGCATTGGTATGCGTGGCCTTCTGCTGTTTGTCCAGCGCATAATACCTGGTCTTGATGCCGTTGTTGCGCAGCACGATCTTTTTGGATTTGGAAGGCTTGCCATTGATATAACCCAGATAATCTTCCATCTCGTCGATAGAGACGGGGTCATTGGGAAGGAACATCGAGGCTTTGGTGATATATACGGGACGTAGTGACATAGAGGGTTCGATTAATTCAACGCTAAATAATGTTGTTTCTGGGCCTTTATACGTTTCTTTGAGAACGGCCGTATAAAAATGCTGTTTAGGATAAGGATCACGGGCGCCGCCACAAAAAGTGAAAATAGCAGATAATATTTGAATACGGCCAGCCAGCCATTTCTTTTTTTCCTTTTGGCGATGAATCGGGCCCAGACAAAATAGGTGGGAACGGCCTTGTTTTCCAGCAAGAGAAGAGAATATTTCAGCTCGACTGCTTTCTGGCGCATCAGATCATCCTGCAAATCTGCGAAGTCTGTGTCTAAATGCCGTAATACAATCTCCCCGAATACCCGGGTACCCGCGATATCCGCCGCTGAAACGCCCGGATAAGGGAAGAAATTCAGATAGCGGTCTTTTTTGCCGCCCAGCAGCCAGTGGAAGATCGTCACATAGCTGATGTGATTTGGATGCCGGTCGACCAGGGCAATATTCCCTACCAGGTTTGCGCCGGCTTGCAGGAGCATTTTTTTAACCTCCGAAAAGGCGTTCACCCACATATTCCTGGCGCCGGTGATGGTGATCACCGGGGTGTTCTTCAGGACCGGTAACAAAGCCGGGTGGTGTAGGAGACTGTTCACAGGAATGCTGGGCGAGAGGAACCATGCCTGGTAGCCCAGGATAATGAGATCGTAGGAAGACGAACGCAGCGAAAAAGAGGCCAGGCGGCTGGATACGCCCAGGACACAATCCGGCATTACCGCATAGAATTCCTGCGATCGCCAGGGAAAGGGATACTCGCTCTCCAGCCGGATACGAACTTTTTCCACCTCGACGCCTGCCCTGACCAGCGGTTCGGTGAAATTGTCCATGATATCCGCTAACTGCCCTGATTGAGAATAATAGATGGCTAGTATTTTTTTACCCATTCAGCTCTTTTAATGATTGTCCTTCCGGACGATTCGCTCCGCGCGGATCACTTTTGAATGTCTGCTGTAATCTATGATGGCTTGTTGAACCGCCGGGGATAGATTCTTGAACGACCGATAGATGTACTGACTGTCTTTTTCCTTGTCTTTATTGTAATGGACCACTGCCGGCGCATGCTCCTGGATGATCAGCCGGAGGAAATGATATTCGCCGTTGGCGCTATCCCTGGCCAGCGCGGTCTCCAGCTTTACAGCCCCGGACCGGAAAACGGCCAGCTTTTCTTTGGGCCGGCGAAGAAAACCGGCCTTTCTCATCTGCAAAGCTCCTTCGTATGCTTCCTTTTCCTTTGGCATCGCATGGTCCAGGATCACCAGCTCGGAATCGATGGCGGCGAGGTCTCCGGATGCCATCACCCGGTAGTAACCGCTTTTGTCAAAGGCCTGCCGCGGCTCCGGTTTTTTCCCGGCTTTGAAAATCAGGAAAAAGGAAATAAGAATTAAGCCAATCTTCATGCCTTGCCAGAAATTATATGCGGAAACTGTCGTTTACTCAGTCCCGGCCGGTGGACGACAAATATAAAGAATAATGATTTTTTGGGCAATATAAAGGGCTTCTTTCCCTAATTTTACCGCCTAGTGGATTTTCGAATGGATAAACAATTTTCTGATTGGTGGGCGGTCATATTGGGTGGATCGAGTGGGTTCGGTCTCGCTGCGGTGGAGAAGCTTGCCCGGCACGGGATGAATATCGCCGCGCTGTATCGGGAAACAAGTGCTGCCGAAAAAGCGCTTAAGGAAAGATTTTCTGCCCTTTCGACTAGTGCAGGTGTGACCATCGAAGCCCACAATGTCAATGCCCTCGATCCGGAATCCAGGGAATCCCTGATCGGGAAATTCGCGGGTGGCGGCGGAAGACAACACAAGGTGAGGCTGCTCCTTCACTCCATTGCGCGGGGTAATTTGAAACCGTTGATCGCGGCTTCGGGCGAAGCCACGGAGCTGCTGAGTGTAGAGGATATCCGGTTCACGGCTTATGCCATGGGCACCAGCCTGCTGGATTGGGCGCGGTCGCTGTATGCTCACGGACTTTTTACTGCCGATGCCAGGGTCGTCGGCCTTACCAGTGAAGGCGCCCACAAATACTGGGATGGCTATGCCGCCGTATCGATTGCCAAGGCGTCTTTGGAAAGCCTGGTGACCTATATGGCCGTGGAAATGGGGAAATACGGATTAAAGACTAACCTGATACAAGCCGGTATTACGGCTACCCCTTCGCTCAGACGGATACCGTCGAGCGATCGGCTGTTGGAACTGACGCCGGGAAGAAACCCTCTCGGCAGGATGACAAAGGTGGAAGACATTGCCAATGCCATTTATCTGCTTTGCCTCGATGAAGCAGCCTGGATCAACGGTTCGGTGATCCATGTGGATGGAGGCGAACATTGCCGTTAGTTCAAAAGCTGGGATTGAGCCGCGGAACGCAGCTTGTCCTAAGGATAGGAAAAACACTATGTATAATTATATTCTTGACCTGCTGCCGTACAGATCGTCCTTCCGCTTTGTGGACGAGATCGCTTTTCTCGATGCAGACAAGGTCATCGGTCACTATACGCTGCGGGAAGATGCCTTTTTTTATGAGGACCACTTCCCCGGGAATCCCGTGACACCCGGCGCGATCCTCACCGAGATCATGGCCCAGATCGGGCTCGTGGTGATGGGAATTTACCTGGTCAGTGCCGGGGACCCGCCGGGCGGTACTTCCGGTTCGCTTTTTCCCC
The DNA here is from genome assembly GCA_035550615.1 of Puia sp. Taxonomy (GTDB): domain Bacteria; phylum Bacteroidota; class Bacteroidia; order Chitinophagales; family Chitinophagaceae; genus Puia. Next base: position 3,578 of record DASZOW010000393.1, on the reverse strand, counting down.
TCCTCAGTTCGGCGAATGTGGAATTTTACAAAATGGTATTGCCGGGAGAAAAGGTCACAGTGACGTCAAAAAAACAATATTTCCGGTTCGACAAATTGAAATGCCAGGTAGAGATGCACGATGCCGCCGGCGAGCGGGTAGCGAAAGGCGTCTTTTCCGGCTTCGTGAAATCTGCCGCAAAATGAGATTATAATTTACTATGAAACGCCGAGTCGTCGTCACAGGGTTAGGAGTCATAAGTCCCAATGGGTTGGGTGTTCCGGCATTCCTGGATGCCATCAGGAATGGGGTCACGGGGATTCGCTATATTCCTCAATATGAGGCCCTTAAGTTCAATTGCCAGGTAGCCGGCGTACCCCAGTTCGAGTGGGATCTGCTGAAAAACTATGTCTCCGAGGTCACCTTTCATGGTTTGCAGGGACAGGCCATCGCGTATGGATTGATCGCGGCCGCCGACGCCTGGAGGGATGCCGGACACAATCCTGCCGGAGAGGAAGCGTTATGGGATGCCGGTTGTGTCTTTGGCAGCAGCGTTGCGGGAGTGGAGACCGTGAAAAAGATCTTTAACCGCGTAGATGCCGGGGAGGCCCGAAAACTGGGATCACGGGTGGTCGAGCAGTTCATGAATAGTGGGATAACCGCTTATATTTCAGGTAAGTTAGGCCTGGGGAACAGGGTCATCGCCAATTCCGCCGCATGCGCCACCGGCACCCAGGCCATTCTCATGGGATATGAATATATCCAGCAGGGTCTGGCACAACGAATGCTTGTGGGTAGTAGTGAGCATGTGGACCAGTATATTTTCGGCGCCTTTGATTCGATGCGTATCCTTTCCCGGAAATTCAACCATCAACCGGAAAAGGCGTCCCGGCCGATGAGCCAGACCGCCGGCGGTTTCGTCCCAGGTTCGGGAGCGGGGGCCCTGGTGCTGGAGGACCTGGAATATGCCTTGCAACGGAAGGCCAGGATCTATGCCGAATTGCTGGGTGGGGCCTGTAATTCAGGTGGTCAGCGGAAAGGCGGCTCCATGACCGCGCCGGCGGCGCCCGGGGTCATCCGGTGCATCAAAGATGCGCTGACCAATGCCCGGGTCCGGCCGGAGGACCTGGACCTCATCAGCGGACATTTGACGGCGACAGCCGCCGATACCCTGGAAATTCAGAATTGGTGCTTGGCGCTTGATAGAAATGGTCGTAATTTCCCGCTGATCAATTCGTTGAAATCGATGATCGGGCATTCGCTGAGTGCGGCGGGGTCTATCGAATCGGTTGGAGCGGTGTTGCAGATCGCACATCAGTTTGTGCATCCCAACATCAACCTGGAAGATCCGGGTACGGAAATTCTAAAATTGGTCGATATTAACCGTATTCCAACGGCGCGGGTCGATACAGCCATCAACATCGTCGCCAAGGCAAATTTCGGTTTTGGCGATGTGAACGCATGTTTAATTTTTTCTAAATATAATCAACATGGATAGACGAGCGATCTTAGAGGAGCTTAAAAAGGTACTGGAACCGTATACGGAGAACAAGGAACTATTGCGTAACATCAACGAGCAAACCGACCTGGTTAAGGACCTAAAGATCAATTCATCCAATTTAGTGGACGTTATCATCGACGCCGAAGCCAAATACAATATCGAGATCGATTTTGATTCTTCGGAGAAGATGATCACTATAGGATCCTGCATCGATGTCATCTCCCAAAAGACAAATTAATGAGTGGATACCATCGGCTAGCAGTAAGGGAAATGGCCAGCACAGGCAATGACCTGGTCTTCCTGCCCGCTACCCGGTGCGAAAAAACATGCCGGCCCCGGTTTTATTCCCGCATTCTTACTGCCGCCGAGCAGCAGTTGCACGCCCGCAATGATTCGCTGGACCTGCCTTTTGATCACTATATATGGTTGTGCTGGTCGATCAAGGAGTCGGTCTACAAATATGAAAAGCGGCTGCACGCCGGCTTGTCATTTGCGCCTTTGCAGATCGAGGTGCAGCAGCTGATGCCTCCCGCGGGCGCCGAAGAGTTCTATCAGGGCACGGCCCGGTTGTTGACCGCCGGGATGCCCCTTTATTTCCAGTCCCATATTCGGGACGGCGTGCTAATGACTATGGTAAGTGAGGATCGAAGTTTTGCGGATACCCGCTGGGGATGCCGGCCCATCGGCTCTTCGGCTTATGCCGATCAATCCGCTGCGGTGCGGGCATTGGTGCTCACCGAGCTGCAGACCCTGCTATCGCGTACCGACCTGCAACTGCAAAAAAATGCCGATGACTGCCCCGTGCTCCTCGGCGGAGGCCAGCCGCTGGCCATTCCCGTGTCGCTGGCTCATCATGAGAATTGGGTCGCCTACTCCTTCCGCTATCCTCTATAAAACCTTTCCTGGATTTTGCCGGATAAAATTTTCCCAGCTGCCGGCTTTTTTTCTCCTCGCTTTACCGGTCTTTCCGCCCGCATCGCCGGCCTTGGCCATGACCTCCCCGATCTTGTTTTGAAAATGGTGGCATACTGCTACGGCCAGTGCGTCAGATGCATCATAAGCGGGGATCTCGGCTTCCAATTCAAGAATAAATTGCAGCATCTTCCAAACCTTTTCCTTTTCCGAATTACCATTGCCCGTTATGGACTGCTTGACCTTTTTAGGCGAGTATTCGGTAACTGTGAGACCGGCCTGCATCGCTGTGGCGATGGCCACGCCCTGGGCTCTGCCCAATTTAAGCATGCTTTGAACGTTCTTACCGAAGAAAGGAGCTTCGATGGCAAAATCGGCAGGCCGGAACCGGCCGATGAGCTCATGAACTTTTTGATGGATAAGCCTGAGCCGTTCATAGCTATCTTTCTGTGTCGGCAGCCGTAATACGCCCATTTCGACAAGACTTAGCTTGTCCCCGGCGCAACTGATCAGGCCATAACCCATGACCACCGTACCCGGATCGATACCTAAAATTATTTTAGATTGCATTTGCGTTGAACAAAAATATTAAAATAATAACGAACTATGTGCTGGGCCCCTTGGTATTCCTTCTCCTGGGGGCTTTTATCTATTGGCAGATCACCCGTCAGCACGGCTGGCGGACTTCACTCGACGAAGTCCTGGCGGCGGTCACCGGTCCCGGGCAATGGAAGCTCTGGCTGGTTCTGGCCCTGATGCCTGTGAACTGGGGGATCGAGGCCCGCAAATGGCAGCTGGCATTGCGTCCTGTCGGCGGCATCGCTTACCCTGATGCTTTCAAGGCCGTCTTCACCGGCGCCGCTGTAGCGAGCTTCACCCCGAATCGTATGGGCGAATACCTGGGCCGCATCCTGTATATCAAGGGCGGCCATCGAACCCAGGCCATAGCCCTGACGATTGCCTGTAGTATCGCCCAGCTGATGATTACGCTGATAGTAGGGCTCGCAGGTATACTTTACATCAGCTCCGCGCCACACCTGGCTGTCCCGGGCCAGGAGCATCTGCGGCTGGCGTTGAATATCCTGCTGAGTATCGTGCTGGTCCTGTTAATAAGTTTAACATTTATTTATTTCCGGTTATCCTGGGTGGCCGAATTGCTGGTGAAGATCCCTGGCATACAGATGTT
>DASZOW010000392.1:0-3106 GCA_035550615.1 Puia sp. | reverse complement strand
CAAACTCTACCGCCGCCACAAAACTATTCCCCGAATACCCATAACGCTTCCTGGTAGTAGGCATCACCCGGCTCACAAAAGACGGCAATTCCCCGAATGCCGAAGACGCCAAACCCACGGCAACGCTGGGCTTCCTGTCATCATACGTCTCCACGATCTTTCCCGTCAACCGCTGATAACGGCATACCTCCCCCCATTCTATCCTCCAACTCCCATATTGATGCCTGTACTCATCGATCACCGCCATCAGCGCTCCCGTCTTCTGCTCGGGTGTGGTCTGCTCCATCTCCGCCGTAATATTCATCACCTGGTGCGAAGCCTCCTCCGCCGTCCCCGGCCTCGACGCATAGACAGCCATCCGCGTCGCCCACTCCACAGCCAGGTTGGTGGCCACACTATGCAAACCCGAACGCCGGTCCCATTTCTGCAACACGGATATGGGATCCTGTAAGACCCGCTTCACGCTGTCGGATGCAACATTATACGCGTTAAAAAGCGCGGGCAGCATCACATCGAATGCCGCCAGGTAATGGTCATATCCTTTGGCAATAAGGCTGTCAAGCGTAAAATCGTCGGCGCCGCTAAGCAACCGTATAGCATTCAACGCGCGAAAATTCTGTCCATCCGGGGCCATATAGACAGGATATCGTCCTCGCTCGGGACTGCTGTTCCCGGATGAAGTAAATGGCGTCGAATTACAGTTCACGATATATCCCGTCGCAGGGTTATACACATGCACGATCTCCTCCAACGGATGAACCCCCTTCCATTCCGTGGCGGCTATCGACCCGTCAACGGGCAAAGACCAATCATAAGCGCTGTCCCGCCGCGGCATAAAATTCCCATGCCAGTAGGCTATATTCCCCTGGTCATCGGCATAAACGGTATTATTCGTGGTATTGGCCCGTAGATCCATGGCCTTCTTATACTCATCGAACGTATTGGCCTTGGTGATCAGCCATGCCTCCAATAAAGCATCGAGCGACCGGTTATATTCCTTCAGACTTAACCATTTCCCATCCCGTGCGGCGATCACCGGGCCATGATGCGTATAATATCCGGTAACCGGCAAGGCCTGTATCCCGTCATCCTTCTTATAATAAACGGTAAACGGCTTTTCTTTCACCGGCCTCGTCCCGCCTTCATACGCGTATACATAACCGTGATCCTGCTGCCGGACCTTTTCCTCATACAGATCGGCGACATCCGCATAGCTCGAAGTATGCATCCAGCCGCAATGCTCATTGAACCCCTGGTACACAAAAAACTGTCCCCAGGTCACAGCCCCGTATGCATCCAGCCCTTCCTCGCTCACGAGGTGCACCTCCATCCGGAAATAAAACGGAACATGCGGGTTGATATATAGCTCGGTAGCGCCCGAAGCCGTGCGAAAACCGGCGAGAGCAAAACCGTTGGACCCTTTTTCTTCTTCATCAGGCGACGGCCCGGGCTCCTCTTTCACCGGCGCCGCTATCCCCCGATCCTCCAACACCATCTTCTCGACATCCGGGATCACCGGCGCCCGCCGCTCTGTATGTGCAGCAAACCCGGTATGCCCGCTATAAAAATTCCTGATCTCATCCGGCCTTACGCCCCCGGTACTCGTCGCGGATACGCTGCCGTCAGTGAACATTAACGCATACCAGGGCTCGAAATGTTTCAATACCAGCGGCTTCGTCTCGGGATGCTTAAAAAGATAATAATTAACGCCATCGGCAAAAGCATCCAGCAGTTGATGCATCCACGCAGGACACCGATAATAATCGGCCACCGCCTGCGCACTGTCATAGATCAGCCGCATCATCACATCCTGGTAAAGATAACTTTCACCATACGCCTCGGCCTGTCTCCCCAGCATCTCCAGGTAATTCTTTTCCACCCGGGCAAAATCGTTCTGACATTCGGCGTACATCAACCCGAACACTACTTCGGCATCGGTTTTGCCGTAGATATGTGGAACTCCCCATTTATCACGCAGAATGGTCACCTGCCGGGCCTCGTCCTCCCAATGCTGCCTTTCCTGCGCCGAAACCGGCGATTGTGCAACGGCCTGGCGCATAGCCAACGCCTGCATAAAGATCATCGCCGGCAAGAACAACCATATCTTAAGTTTCCTCATAGACAACTTATCCATCCCCTAATTTAATGTAATTTTGATTATGACTGACGCCTCTCACATTTCCTCCGGCATCATCTGCCTGCCTGTGCAAAAAATTTCGCCGGACAGTCGTCTCGAAGCCCAGGACCCGGTTGTCATAGAAGAACCGCTCGAGATCATCCTGGAATATGGCGCCCTCGACGCCCGTACCACCACACCGGTCTCCATCACCATGCGTACCCCGGGACATGACACGGAACTCGCGCTGGGCTTCCTATACACGGAAGACATCCTGTCCGAAAAAGCCGACGCCCTGGAAGACGCCAACACCATCCACATTTCTCTCACGTCCATCCCAAACCTAAAAAAACTCCAACGCCATTTCTACACCACCTCCAGCTGCGGCGTTTGCGGTAAAACCTCCATCGAAGCCCTCTACCCGGCCCACGCCACAACCCGGCAAACAGGCCCAACGATAAATGCCGCCGTGCTGTACACCCTTCCTTCTCTCCTTCGGCAGGGACAAGACCTCTTCGAGCTATCCGGGGGACTGCATGCCGCCGGTCTCTTCGACCACCAGGGACGCCTCATCCTTGTCCGGGAAGATATCGGCCGCCACAACGCCCTCGATAAGCTCATCGGCCATGCACTGATACATGACCTGCTACCCCTTAACCGGCATATCCTCCTGCTCAGCGGCCGGGCCTGCTTCGAACTGATCCAAAAAGCTGCCATGGCCGGCATCTCCATCATCGCGGCCGTAGGACCGCCATCCAGCCTCGCCGTACAGCTCGCCGAAGAATCCGGCATTACCCTGGTAGGCTTTCTAAAACACGACCGTTTTAATATCTATTCAGGTGCGCATCGCATCCGTCTTTAAAACCGAGCGTTATGAACGACGACCTCCACATAGGCCCCATCAAACACAACGCGGCCGGCCTGCCTGCTATCCTGTCCAGCTTCCGCCACACCTTCGCCGAAGCGGGCATCATCCGCAGCCTCAAAGCA
>DASZOW010000391.1:0-5526 GCA_035550615.1 Puia sp. | reverse complement strand
AATCGCTTGCCGCAACATTGCAACAACTGCTGGACAAGGAGGGGATCGACCGGTGCGTCCTCATAGGCCATAGCATGGGAGGCTATATTAGCCTGGCCTTTGCGGAACATTACCCCGGACGAATGCTCGGGCTTGGATTTTTTCATTCGACGGCATTCGCCGACAGCGAGGAAAAAAAAACCGCCCGGCGGAAAAGTATCGAATTCATCCGCCAGCATGGCGCAGCCCCTTACATCCGGCAATCCACGCCCAATCTTTTTGCCGCGGGAACCCGTGAGGAACGACCCGCGCTCGTCGAAGACATGATCCGGAGCTATTCCGGATTTCGCGCACAGTCGCTCGTCGCCTATCTCGAAGCCATGATGCAGCGGCCCGAACGCCTGTCCGTACTGGAACGGTTTGCAGGCCCGGTGCTTTTCATCATCGGCGAAAAAGATCAGGTCGTTCCACTGGAACAATCGTTAAAGCAATCGCATCTTGGCCGGATCACACAAGTCCGGCTTCTTCCGGCGGCCGGCCACATGGGCATGTTGGAAGAAGCGGCGGCGGGAAGCGATACCATTCGGGAATTCTTAACCTTTATTACCAATATATGAATAGGACCATCCTGATCACCGGCGCCACCTCGGGTTTCGGTGAAGCCTGCGCCCGAAAGTTTGCGGCAAGCGGCGACCATCTGATCATTACCGGAAGAAGAAAGGAAAGGCTCGAAACGCTGAAACGGGAACTGGAAGCCAAGGTCCAGGTACTCCCGCTGAGTTTCGACGTACAGGACAAGAAAGCCGTATTCGCAGCCATCGCAAGCCTGCCCGAATCCTGGCGCAAGATCGATGTCCTGATCAATAACGCCGGGCTGGCGCTTGGCAAGGATTACTTCGACGATGCGGATCTGCAGGATTGGGAGACGATGATCGACACCAACATCAAGGGTCTGCTATATGTTACCAGGGCCGTATTGCCTTTGCTGATCGCTACGGGCCACGGACACATCATCAACCTGGGCAGTGTGGCTGGCAAAGAGGTTTACGAAAAAGGAAACGTGTATTGCGGGACCAAGTTCGCGGTTGGCGCGATCTCGCATGGGATGCGCATCGACCTGCTACGCCACGGGATCAAAGTAACGGCGATCCATCCCGGCGCTGCGGATACCGAGTTCTCCAATGTCCGGTTCAAGGGAGATGACGCTCAGGCCCGGAAGACCTACGAGGGCTATACCCCACTAAGCGCCGGGGATGTAGCAGATACGATCCACTATTGCGCATCGCTTCCGCCGCATGTCTGCCTCAACGACATCGTCATGACCTGTACCGCGCAGGCCGATGGTATCTATCTGTACAAAAAGCCTTAGGACTGCAAGTCCGGACCCGGCAGCCCTACCCTCCCCGTTCTTTGGTCTTAAGGAGCCAGCGCGATCCTTATCTGTATCCCTCCTTTGGTAGTAACGATGGGCGGCGTCGTGGAGATCTTGGGAGTGGTCCGCTGCTGGTCGAAATACAGCTTCAGCTGTATCCTGTTATTCAACACATAGTCTATGGATGGATCGATCCGGATGACCCGTTGCCCGCCCGTAGGCAGCGCCGCATTCTGATCCAGATAGCTGCTCGACATGGCATCGTCGCGGATATCGATGTCGAGACGAAGCGTAAGATCGTTGGAACCCTTCTGCGCATTGATACTGCCCGGCGCTCCATGTGGCGGCGTTTTCCCATTGCCCGGCACCTTCCACCCAAATGGCAGACCGACATTCTTTTTCCGCCATCCCAACCCGATCGAAAAATCCGAGGAATGTGTCTCGCTCAGCTGGTAATCGATGAGGCTGAGACTCAGCTGCCTGCTGCGACTGTAACCCACCTTCGCCTGCATCAGGTTCACAAACTGCATATCGATATCGATCAGTGGCGCAAATTGCTCCTGGATCGTGATATTCGGTACCATGAAATAAGGAACATAGTTGCCGGTAAGCGTATCTATAAAACCGGGCTGACCATACCTGCTGGGATCGGAGTAATCGAGGTTCGAATTGAAACTGTTCATACTCAACGTGCTCGTATAGGAGTTGCTGAGATTAAAGCTCGTAAAGATCCTGCTGAACCAGGGCAGACGGCTCAGTCCATTATAGGTGATATGCCAGTTGGGCTTCGGTAGATATCCCGAAAATGGATTGGTCGTAACATTTCCGCCCTTTTCATTGATCAGCGCCACCGAATTGGGGTCTTTGCCGGTATAGGCCGCGATAAAGGCGGGGATCAGGACATCCTGCGCATACCGGCCATAACCAACGGCATACCCATCGGCTCCTGTGAGTCCTCCCGTATACGGGTTAATCGTCCCCAGACGCTCGGAGATGATCGTTCGATAGTTCTGGAACTTGGTGAACGTCTTGGAGATCTGATCCGGCGCATAATGCGTAAAGAGTGTCTTATAGGACAGAAAACTGACACTGAACGTTCCCGCCATGTAAGGGTTCAGCCTTGCAAAACCGAATCCGCCGACCGTGTCCTTATACAGCTCCGAATAGTTCTGCCCGAAAGTCTTGCTCAGATTGATCGCTATATGCAGATCGCGTACCGGTTCCAGCACCGCGGACGCATCGATCTTCTGGACATAGCTGATCATGTTCTGGTTGTTGAGATTGGAGTCGGTGGAGATCAGGTGTTTTTGTCCAAGCCTGTTGATAAAATTGGTGTCCGCACGCTGCCCGAAGACATATTTCCATCCCGGTTGCATGCTGTGAAAATCCATGCCCAGAATGCGCGTGCTGTCCAGGAACCCATAGATCGTCGAGCCGCTGTTATCGGTGTAGTTGAACGTAATATGTTTAAGCGATGTCAGGATCTTTGCCAGCGCCTTCGGAAGCCCGGTGAGCGTGGCGGCCTGCGGCGCGCCCCCTCTTCGTCTGGCCGTGTCCGGTACGCTCCTGCCACCCACCATGATCATCCTCGGCGGCGGTTGATCGAGCCCGCGCAACAGCTTCCATTTTGAATAAAGCCGCGTGAAATCGAGATCGGCCAATACGGTTCGCGTCTGCGTATTTGCCAGGCTGTTACCCAGCGATGGTTCCAGCGTAGAGGCCGCCGTCCACGTATAGGAAGCGGAGTACCCCGCCTTAATCGACGTCCAGTCCAGCAGCGGGATCTTGGAGGTAGGCAACGTATACGTTATGTTGGTGTTCTGCGTATACAGGATATTACGTCCGCCACGCCAGAAACGGTTCCACATCGTTTTCCGCTGGGTGTGGTTGAGCCGGCCGGAATCCTCGTCGATCCACGCCTTGTTAGTCGCCGTAAAATCCAGGGTAAGCGAACGCGTGAAATCCCACCTGAGCGTATACAGCCGGTCGAACGTAAAGAATTTGTTGAAGCTTTCGGGGAGGACGTCCGGGCCGCCGATATTGCGGCTCCGGTAGACGCCGAACTGCCGGTTGACGTTGGCCTGAAAACCCAGCACATTGGGCACCGGATTGAAATTGAAATCCCGGATGAGGCCGAGCCATGGCGATCTGCTCTTGATCTTCCTTTTAAACGGCTCGATAAATTTTGCCGTATGCGAATAGTTATACGCCAGTATGGCCTTATGCATCACCAGCTCGTCTTCCGAAGCCAGCGGACTATGATGCTCGGACCGGCTGTAGGAATAGCTGATATTGATATTCTCGATGCTCCAGGGTTTTAGTTTCTTGTTGGTAGTGTTGTTCTTATGGACATTGGTAAAGTTGAGCGTCTCCACCGTGGTGGCGTCCACCGCCTGGTTCCGGATGGAGTCCTTCTGTCTGGCCGGAGCCGCTTTGAGCTTATCCTGTAATTTGATATCGAGGTCAAAGGGGTCGTACTCAGGAGTGCTCGTGGTCCTGGATATTCCGGCATAGATGGGAACAGACATTGCGGCTTTTTTAGGCAGCAGCTTGCCCGCATCGATGTTCGTAGCCACATCCACCTCTTTGTCGGCTTCCAGGGACCTTTCGTTAGTGCTTTGATCGATGGTCCCCCAGCCCACGGATTTATTGCTACCGGCCACGGTTAGTGTGCCCAGGTCGGCAAGCTTCACGTCGACCTTGCCTACGGCCGCCCAGCCCCCCTTCTCGCTGATATTTGTAAGCCGTAGCTCGTTGAACCACACTTCCGTACATGCGCTGACGCGGTTGACATTCTGCACCCCAAGGAAAAAAGCCTGGATGGCGCCCAGGTTGGGGTTACCCATGATGGCATACGTTCGGCCGCTTCCGTCTGTTTCTTTATAATAGGTATCCGTACTGCCATGATTGTTCCGGTCTACCTTGACCTGGATAAGCCGGCTCAGGGACAAATTCAGGTTGTTGAGTTCCGGCCAGATATCGTCCTCCGATGCGTTCAGGTTCCATTGGGTGACCTTGATGGGCACACGTATCTCATAATAGTTGGCGACGAAGTCGCTTCCCAGCCGGACGATATAGGAAAGGTCATTGTCCTGGAGCTGTCCCTGCGTCACCGCTTCGGCGTGGACGAACATGTCGAGGGTACCATATCGACGGAGGTCGAGATTGGTCGTCTTGTAAACACCGCGGACGTCACCCTGCATAAGGTTACAGATCTGCAGGCTCATGGACTGCTCGTTGAGCAGCAGGTTGACGTTGTTGCTGCTTAGCTCCTGCTGGCGGAGGACGCCCGGCGGCGATTTATACGGTATAGGCTGGCGCGAGCTGTTCTGTTCGATATTCACCGCAGTGACATTGAAGCTCGTATTGCTCGTCGGCAGCAGGGTCATGTTCCCGGTAGTATCGATGACGTAGCTAAAGCTTCTCCACGAGTTGCGTACCAGCTGTAACTGTGCGAAACGCAGGACCACCGAGTCGGACCAGCCGGTCAGGTACATCCGGATGAATTGGATGCTCCGGAAATCGGGCATGCTGCCGACGTTTTGATAATACTCGGAGAGTGGAATGGTCATCTGGTACCAGACCTGCTGTGGCGCCGAGCTTCCGCTCGGCGCGAACATTATCGAGTCGGTGATATAATTATATCCCATGCTGGTCCCGAAGCTATCGCGCTGGGGAAACATATTGACCTTGTACTCGAAATACTGCTCCTGCGTGTTCATCGTATTATCCTTGTTCAGGTCTTCCTGATCCGGATAGAGCGTATTGGCCGTAATGGTCGTCTGGCCGGCAGTGGCCACCGGCGAATTGCCTTGAGGATTGTTCACGTCCTTATAACGGCCAAGTATACCCGTTTGGCTGGCGTCGTATTTCGAATCCCGGTAATTGACGAAGTCGTCATTGGACGGGTCGGCGGCCGCCTGTTGATATATCGCGGAACCCTGGCCGAATTCGGCGGCCAGCGTATTGAGATAATTGCTGAATTTGCCCGTCTCGGACGCATCGGTCATACCATCCAGACCTACGTCCTGAAAAGGCCGGTCGCCGGTATTATTGCTAAACGCCGTCGTGATCTGGATCGGGTTGGCCGGCACCCTGCCCCATGCGGACGTGCTGTCGATCTCCGCCTGGATATTCGGCGTGTTGAGTCCGTTCTCGAATTCCTTCTTACCATC
>DASZOW010000390.1:0-8933 GCA_035550615.1 Puia sp. | reverse complement strand
AGATACTCTCCTTTGCCAGCGCCGACGAGGGGGTGATCATCCAGCCCGATATCGAGATCTACCGGGAGCTGAAGCTGCGGTTGCTCAATGGCACGCACACCCTGAGCTGCGGCCTGGCTTATCTGGCCGGTTTCGGTACCGTAAAACAGGCGATGGACGATTCCGGTTTCAGCACCTTTGTCGCCGATCTGATGTTAAAAGAGATTGCCCCGGCCATACCTTACGATGTACCGCTGGAGGATGCACGGGATTTCGGGCTCCGCGTTCTCGATCGATTCCGCAACCCGCATCTGCAACATCAATGGCTGAGCATTACGATGCAATATTCTTCTAAAATGAAAAGCCGTGATATCCCCGTGCTGCTCCGGCATTATCAGCAACATAGTACGCCGCCGCCCCGTTTTGCGCTGGGTTTTGCCGCCTATCTGCTGTTCATGAAGGGCGGGGCATACACGATCACCGATGACAAGGCGGGCCATTTCGCGGAGCTTTGGAAGAAGCCGGAAACGGTCGTCAACGCCGCGCTTAAAGATAAGTCCCTTTGGGGCGCCGATCTGACCCAGTTAGCCGGATTCGAAGAAGCCGTTAAAAAGAACCTCGATTCACTGATCAGCAAAGGCGCGACCGCGACGCTGGCCCAGGCCGCCGGAAAGCCGGTAGTCCGATAGGACGGCCCTCGATTAACCCTCAAAAATAGTTACCATGAGCACCGAACACAAAATATTGAAAGTCCACGCCGCCGACAATGTATTGGTCGCACTGACCCCGCTGGAAGCCGGCGCCAAGGTCTCCTACGAAGGAAAGGACTATACGATCCAGGAGATCGTAAAGGCAAAACACAAATTCGCTACCGAAGACCTCAAGCCGGGCGACTCCATCATCATGTATGGCGTGCTGGTAGGTAAGGCGCAGCAACCGATAAAAAAAGGCGGCCTCATCAGCACCTCGAATGTAAAACATGCCGCCAACGATTTCAACGTCGGCGACCGGAAGACAGAATGGGCCAAGCCCGATGTCTCCGCCTTCAGGGACAGGACCTTTAACGGTTATCATAGGGCAGACGGCAGCGTCGGCACGGCCAATTACTGGGTCGTAATTCCGATGGTCTTCTGCGAGAACCGAAATCTGGATGTGCTTCATCAGGCGCTCGTCACCGATCTCGGCTATGGCCGTAACCGGACGTATCAGCAACAATCGCATCAGTTGGTACAACTCTATAAGAGCGGCAAGACGGTGGAGGAGATCCTGCAGGCCGATCTGCAAGGCGATTATGAGCATAATGCCAATACCCGGCTCTTCCCGAATGTGGACGGGATAAAATTCCTGAACCATGACGGCGGCTGCGGCGGCACCCGGCAGGATGCGCAGGCCCTCTGCGGATTACTGGCAGGCTATATCACCCATCCCAATGTCGCCGGCGCCACAGTGCTGAGCCTCGGCTGTCAGAATGCGCAGGTGTCGATGCTCGAGGACGAGATCAAGAAACGTTTGCCGAATTTCTCCAAACCGATGTATATCCTCGAGCAGCAAAAGGTCGGCACGGAATCGGCCTTCCTTTCCGAAGCGATCAAACAGACCTTTGCCGGTCTGATCCTCGCTAATAAGCAGACGCGTCAGCCTGCGCCGTTGAGCAAGCTCTGTATCGGACTGGAATGCGGCGGCTCGGATGGTTTCTCCGGCATTTCCGCGAATCCGGCGATCGGCTATACTTCCGATCTGCTCGTCGCGCTGGGTGGCTCCGTGATCCTTTCCGAGTTCCCCGAACTGTGCGGGGTGGAGCAAAATCTGAGCGACCGGTGTATGGACAGGGAGACGGCGGAAAGGTTCTCGCATCTGATGCGGACCTATAACGACCGGGCCAAGGCGGTGGGATCGGGTTTCGATATGAATCCTTCTCCCGGCAATATCCGCGACGGGCTGATCACCGATGCCATCAAATCAGCGGGGGCTGCAAAAAAAGGCGGTACCTCTCCCGTGACAGCGGTGCTCGACTATCCCGAAAAGGTAACCAAGCCCGGGTTGAATCTATTATGTACGCCCGGTAATGATGTCGAGTCGACGACGGCGGAGGTAGCTTCGGGCGCCAATATCGTGCTGTTCACTACGGGCCTGGGTACACCGACGGGCAATCCCGTGACGCCGGTGGTCAAGATCGCCAGCAATACCGCTTTGTTCGACCGGATGCGCGATATCATCGACATCAATACCGGTACGATCATAGAAGGGAAGGAGACTATCCAGCAGGCGGGCGCCCGCATCCTCGATTATGTCATCAGTGTTGCCAGCGGTGAAACGCAGGTGGCGGCGGTCCGGCATGTGCAGGACGACTTCATCCCCTGGAAGCGCGGGGTGTCTTTGTAAATTATTTTTCCAAAACAGCCGGCAGAATATAATCCGTCATCATCTTGTCTTCCTGCGGATGCGCATAGGGCATGCCGTAGGCCGTGGCGGTCAATACGATGACCAGGGGCTGGTTGGTAAATATATAGATCTTGTTGCCGCCGTTCCCGGCGCAATACCAGGTCTCACAGTCCTTGCCACTGGCATGATAGGTCTTATTCCAGAAGAAATAGCCATAGTATTCATCCGTCCGGCCGGGGATGGCATGGTATTTCGTAAAAGTCGACTTCACCCATTTTGCCGGGAGGATCTGCCGGCCCTGCCAGACGCCGCCATTCTTATAGAGCTGGCCATACTTCGCAAAGTCGAGGGCCTTCAACTCGATGCCGCCCGCGGTATTCGGGACGTGTTGCGGGGTATACTGCCATTGGTAATCCCGGATACCCAGCGGGGCGAAAAGCTTCTGGTCCGCATAGGTCTCCAGCCCGCCGCGAACGCTGCCGTTCAGGATATCGCCCATGAGCATGGCCCCGGCCGTAAAATAATGCCAACGGTCACGGGGCCTGGTGGTGCTCAGGGGAAGGTTCAGCGTCCATTTCACCCAATAGTCCTTATCATACATATTCTCTTCGTTGCCGGGGGAATGGTCATCGTCATCGTCGCCGTCAAAGGCGGAACACATCGAAAGCAGGTCGCGGAGTTTTATCGAATCCTTTTCCGGGACATAATTGGAGTATGATCTAAGATTGTAAAAGTCCGATATGGGCTGATCCACGCTCTTCAGATACCCGTCGTGAATAGCGATTCCCGTCATCGTTGAAGCAAACGACTTGCCTACTGATCGCGGGTCATGCTTGGTATCCCTGGTCTCACCGTTAAAGTATTCCTCGATGAGGATATTGCCATTTTTGATGACGACCACGCTGCTCATGTGTTTGAATACGCCCGCGTCGATGAGCCCTTTTAGTTCCTTGATCTTCGCGCTGTCGTATGGCTTATGCGAGATGCCGAACCCTTCATACGGTAGGATGGGGCTTAGATGCACTTTCGAGAGATCGACAGTAACCCTCCGCTTCACCTGCACCCGGAGATTGCCCGCCGCGATCAGGGGACCGTGAAGCGTGTCGTCACCCATATGCAACCATGACCGGATCTCGAGCCGCAGCTCGTGCGGCCCCTCCGTCAGGGCCTCGTCCCCGCCATTGCGCGCAAATCGGACCCAGAACCACTGGCTCCACGTCTGGCCATCATGCCGGTAGTCCAGCAGCGGTTGCCTCAGCACCCTGGCCGTATCCCTGATGGCGGAAACGGGTGTCCAGCAATCGCTCCGATAGATCGGCCGGTGGTCGATGAAGAGTGTGAATTGATAGCCGGCCTTTAGATTAGTGAACAAGCTGTCGGTAGGCAGGTCCGGTGCAAGCCGGTGGAGGTCATTCAAAAGCGAATGACCCATATAGGCCGTGATAAAGAGATCGCTGTTATTGGTGAGCGTATATCGCCACAGCCTATCCTTTGGTGTCAATTGTTTGAGGGGGATATCCCGGTCGGCGAAAATGATGTGGCCCACCGGTTGTGCGGCAAGCCGGACCGTCCATAGCTGTACGAAGAGGAAAAGGCGGAGAAAACGCATAGTATAATAGATTGGGACCCAAAAATATATTCTCCGGCCATCGCAAAATAGAATATTCTTAGCGTCGCATCCCCCGGGCTTGCCCGACACCCATAAGCCGCCGGTACTCCAATGGCGTCATACCGTAAGAATCCCTGAAACAGCGGATGAAATGGCTTTGATCCGCAAACCCGCATTCGAATGCGATCCCCGTCAGCAGCCGCTCCGGCTCACCTAGCAGCACCATCGCCCGCTGCAACTTGATAAGACGCAGATACTCGCCGAAATTTCGATGAAAATGTTTTGGGAACTCCCTCGACAGGTGTACCGGATGTACATTGATCGCGTTCGCGAGACGGACGAGTGACCAATCTTCGGTTCCATCGCGCAATATTTCCCGGATCTTTCCTACCCAGGACGGTGTGGCGCGTTCGCGGTTCTCGCAGATCTTTCCGAGGATGCCAAAGAGTTGTGATAAGGCGGCATCCACGCCCGGCTGGCCCTTGACGCCGGAAAGCTTAGCCTCCTTAAAGATAGCATACATCAGTGTTTTTATCTGGGGATCCGCGAGCCGGATGGAGCCTTCCGTTAAATTGGCGGCTATGCCCAAACGGTCGTACCACTGGTCCGAAAGCTCTACATGAAAACCGCGGGTGAAGCGTCCCGACGCGACGTTGTAATGCGCGTCCTGCCAGTTGTGAAAAAGAAGATCGCCGGCCACGCATTCATACACCTCTTTGCGGTTACCCTCGAGCACCCCGCCCGTCAACAGAAAGGTGAAATAATCGTCCTCATGGAAATGCCAGTCGACCCTGCCCTGGTCATACACCGTGTCCGTCAGGGTTACTCCGTCCAGCCGGATCAATTCCGTCGTATCGCCATAGAAAAAGCCGCGTTCCGAACGATTCATGAAAGGAAGATAACGAAAATCAGGCAATCTTCCGATAGTTGAGGACCGCCCACAAATTGAGCAACAGCCCGATTCCCACCATCCAGGCGAGCTCATACTTGATATCGCCGAAACCGCTGCCTTTGAGCACCACCATGCGCATGATGCGGATAAAATGGCTCGGCGGGAACGTCGCGACGATCGCCTGCGCCCAGCCCGGCATGCTGTCGACGGCGGTGAACACCCCACTCATCAGGTTGAAGATGTTGATAAAGAAAAAGGAGAGCGACATGGCCTGTTGTTGTGTTCCCGAATAGGTAGCGAGCAAAAGCCCCAGACCCAGCATCGAGAAAAGATAGATGATCAGCGAGCCATAGAGGACCCACAGGCTGCCCACCGGTTTGACCCCGTACAATGCCCAGCCTACCAGTAACCCCATGGTGAACAGGATCAGACCCAGTACCAGGAAGGGAATCATCTTGCCGATGATGAAGATATGTTTGCGGATGGGCGTCACATTGATCTGCTCGATAGTTCCGCTTTCTTTTTCCTGCACGATGTTGAAAGCGCTTTGCATGGCGACCATGGCGGTGACCAGCGTCACGAGGATGGCGGGGACCATATAGAGCGGAAATTTCAGATAAGGGTTGTACCAATTCGAAGACGCTACCGTTACCTGCGGCGGGCCGGATTGCGGCGTTGCGGCGGCCGCACCACCTTGCAGGGTCGTCGTCATGGCGCCGAACTGCACGCGCACATCATCGTTGAAATCGCTGACGATGTTCCTAAGATAAGCGCCGCCCAGATTGGCCTTGGTGCCTTCGATAGCATTGATGGCAACGAACAGCTGGTTCTTGTTCTCGCGGACGAGGTCACGCTCGAAATGTATGGGGATATGTAAGGCCAGATCGGCTTTATCTTCTTCTACCATGGTCAATGCCTGCGGGTAGGCGTCCTTATATCCCGCCAGCTTGAAATAACCGGAAGACACGATCTTTTCGATCAGCCGCCGCGAGGTCGTGGAGTGATCGTTGTCCGTGACGGCAATGGCGATATTTTTTACCGAGTAATCGGCAGCCGTCGGCAGAAGGATCAGCTGGATCAGCGGCGCCAGCAGGAGTGTCCGGATCAGCTGTTTGTTTCGAAGCAGTTGCCGAAATTCCTTTTCCAATAAGAACCGTAAAGTCTTCATTGCAGTCTTATTTTGAATCTTTTTAAACTAATGGCAAAAAGCAAAACGCACATCCCGGTAAGGATCAGCGTTTCCCGCCATACGTCACCAAACCCCAGGCCCTTGAGCATGACGCGTTTGACGATGATAAAATACCAGCGGGATGGGACCAGGTTGGACAGGACCTGCAGGAATACCGGCATATTCTCGATGGGAAACAGAAAGCCCGTGAGCAGCATCGTCGGGAGCATCATGCCCATGAGCGAGCCCATCATGGCGGCCTGTTGCGTTTTGGCGTTGATCGATAACAGCAGCCCGATGGACAGCGAGGTAAGGATGAACAGGATGCTGCAGAATACCAGCAGGACTATGCTGCCGCGTACCGGCAGATCCAGGAACACATCGCTCAGCACGAGGATGATGAAGAGGTTGAGGATTGAGATCAGCAGATTGGGCGCCAGTTTCGAGACGATGATATACATGGGTTTGAACGGCGAGACCAGCAGGACCTCCATGGTGCCCAGCTCTTTTTCCCGGACGATGGCTACCGAGGTCATCATCGTGCATACGAGCATCAGCACCAGCGCCATGACTCCCGGAACAAAATTGGGGGCGCCGCGCAGTTCGGGGTTGTATAACATCTGCAGCTCTGGGGCGATCTGCATTGGCTGTTGTGCGTTGGCAGCCAGCTCCGCATTGTAGTCGGCGACGATGGATTGCACGTAGTTCGTGATGGTCGTGGCCTGGTTGGGGTCGGAGGCATCCGCTATCACCTGCAATGTCGCCTTGCCGGTATGGAGCAGGTCGTCGCCAAAATGATCGGGAAAGATCAACGCCATTTTGATGTCCCCGCGTTTAAAGGCCGCATTCAATTGCTCCCCGCTTGCCAGGGTCCGCTGGATCTCGAAATAGTGGCTGGCCTCTATCTTTCCGATGAGCTTTGTCGTCACTGCATCTTTGGAGTAGTCTACCAGTGCGATCCGCGAATCCTTGATCTCATTGGACAAGGCAAAACCGAACAGCACGATCTGCGCTATCGGCAGGCCGAAGAGCATCAGCAGCGTCTTGCGGTCGCGAAAGACGTGCAGGAACTCTTTATGGATAAAGATGAGTAGTTGTCGCATATTAGTCCCCTTTCCGTTTTGCCTTGCGGGCCAGTTCATAAAAAACATCTTCCATCGAATCGCTTCCGTATTGTTTCTTCAGGCCAGCCGGGCTGTCCAGCGCCGCGATGACCCCGTCCACCATGATGGAGACGCGGTTGCAGTATTCCGCTTCGTCCATATAGTGGGTCGTTACAAAAATGGTGACGCCCTTGTCGGCCGCCGCATAGATCAGGTCCCAGAACTGACGGCGTGTCACCGGGTCGACGCCGCCGGTAGGCTCGTCGAGGAAGACGATGCGCGGGTCGTGGACGATCGAGACCGAGAAGGCGAGCTTTTGTTTCCAGCCCAGCGGGAGCTCGCGGACAAGCGTCTTTGCCTCGCTGACAAGCTGCAGCTCTTCCAGCAGCGATCGGGTCTTTGCCTTTATCGCCGCGATGCTCATCCTATAGATGCCGCCATAGAAGCGGATGTTCTCGCTGACGGTGAGGTCGTCGTAAAGGGAGAACTTCTGGCTCATATAGCCGATATTTCTTTTGATCTTTTCCGTTTCCGTGTAGACGTTGTAACCGGCGATCCGCGCTTTTCCCGAGGAGGGAGTCAGCAGACCGCAAAGCATCCGCATGGCTGTCGTTTTACCCGCGCCGTTGGCGCCCAGGAAGCCGAAGATCTCGCCCTTGCCCACATCGAAGCTCAGCTCGTTGGCGGCGATGAACGACCCGAAACGTTTGGTCAATTTGTCGGTGGCGATTATTGTTTCCATGATGCGGTCATTTGATGAATAAAACAATCTTCGATGCCGGGGATGATCTTTTCGACGGCGGCGTCGGCGAGACCGCGTTGATGGAGATATTCGGCGAGGCCGTCGTCGGCGGGGCTATGGGGAGATTCGGCCAATCCAGAGCCGGGGGAGCCGTCACGCAGGGTGACATGCAGGGCATCGCCAAAGGCAAAGCAGGATTCCGTTCCCGGATATTGCTTTACTTCCCGCAGCAGTTTATGCGTGTTGGCGGAACGCACGGCATACAAAGCCACAGGGAATTTGCGAATGATCTCCGCCGGGGTGTTCACCGACAGCAGGCTGCCTTTTTGTATCAGCGCGATGCGGTCGCAGCGATTGGCCTCGTCCATATAGGGCGTCGAGACCATGATGGTGATGCCTTCCGCTTTCAGCCTGGCCAGCATCTCCCAGAACTCCTTTCTGGATACCACGTCGACACCGGTGGTCGGTTCGTCTAAAAAGAGGACCGCGGGCTTATGAATCAGCGCACAACATAAAGCCAGTTTTTGTTTCATGCCTCCCGATAGTTTTCCTGCCCTGCGGTCCTTGAATGGTTCTATCTGCTGATAGATATCTTTGATCAGATCATAGTTCTCCCGGATCGTTGTCCCGAACACGGTAGCGAAGAATTGCAGGTTCTCCTGAATGGTCAGGTCCTGGTAAAGGCTGAACCGGCCAGGCATATACCCTACGCTGCTGCGGATCTGCGCGTAGTCTTTTATCACGTCGCAACCGTTGACGATTGCCGTCCCCTGGTCTGCCAGGAGCAGGGTGGTCAGGATGCGGAACAGCGTGGTCTTGCCCGCGCCGTCGGGGCCGATGAGCCCAAAGAGCTCGCCGCGGTTTATCTCGAGCGATACCTCGCTGAGGGCCGTTACCTGCCCTTTGTTATAGGTCTTCGTAATCTTTTCGATGGTGATCATGGCTTGCTGGGTTAGAACTTGACTTCGCCGTACATCCCCAATTTGAGATAGCCGTCATTTTTAACATGGATCTTGACCGCATACACGAGGTTGGCCCGTTCGTCCCGGGTCTGGATG
>DASZOW010000389.1:0-7020 GCA_035550615.1 Puia sp. | reverse complement strand
ATCGATCTGCTGGATGGGGGAAGGTATAAGACTGCGCTGCGATGTTCCAAAGACCTGCTTCATTGGTCGGCGCGGATGCTGGTGATCAGCGATGCAGCGGATTTTTCGAGCTCTACCATGAACTACCCCGTCTTCTTAAGCCGTGATGGCTTTTCCAATACGGTGATCGACGCCGACGATTTCTATGTGGTGGGTACATGCCCGGGTAAAAGGGTCAATTCCACCGTTTACAAGCTGCATTTAACGGCCCCGGCCGGCGCTGGTCCGATGATGGGCGCGATGACGATGGTTTCGAGCAGTCTTTCCGGGCCGGATGATTATGTCCGTTGTTATCCGAACCCATGTGCAGGTGTCTGTACGCTGGCCCTGGGGCGCGCGTCGGGCGATGTGACTATCGGCATCTTCGACATGCAGGGAAGACGTGTCGCGGGTACGCAATGGTCGGGTCTGCTGGCGGGACCGATCTCGCAGAACCTGGATCTTTCTACCTGCGCTCCGGGCATCTATGTGATCAAGGTCTGGAATAGCGGCACGGTGTCGACGGTCAAGGTGGTGAGGGATTAGGGGAATGGTTCTGTGGCGCGATGGCTGCGGCAGATTTTTTCCGCGTATCTTTATGTGTACAAACGGGCCACGGGTCCGTGGGCATATAAACATACGGAATGAGTCCTACGACTATCACTTACCTGACATTTGGCATTGTTCTGTTGTTGGCTGTCATTTTCGATCTGGGGCGTTTGAGCAAGAAGGGGACG
This sequence comes from Puia sp., assembly GCA_035550615.1. Taxonomy (GTDB): domain Bacteria; phylum Bacteroidota; class Bacteroidia; order Chitinophagales; family Chitinophagaceae; genus Puia. Next base: position 6,265 of record DASZOW010000389.1, on the reverse strand, counting down.
GCGGTTTCGATGAAAAAGGCGTTGTTCCAGACGGGTTTCTGGGTGGGGCTTGCGATGGTATTTTTCGGGTTCCTCTGGTACGAAGATGGGCATAAGGTCGCGCTCGAGTATTTCAGCGCCTACCTGATGGAGTGGAGCCTCAGCATCGACAATATCTTTGTATTTATCCTGATCTTTTCTTTCTTCCGGGTAAAACCGGCCTACTATGCGCGGGTGCTCCTCATCGGCATCCTGATGGCCATAGTGCTGCGGGTCATCTTTATCACTGTCGGTATCGCGCTGGTGACGCGGTTTCACTGGCTTTTGTATGTGTTTGGCGCCATCCTCGTGTATACGGGCATTACGATGTTCTTCTCCCGGCATGACGAGGAGGTCCATATCGAGGACAACCGCGTCTATAAATTCCTGAAGCGGTTCCTTCCGCTTACGGGCAGCGACGGCGACGGCAAGATGCGTGTCATGATCGACGGCAAACGCCGGTTTACGACCTTGTTTGTGGTGGTGGTCCTGCTGGCGTCTACGGATATCGTCTTTGCCATCGACTCGATACCGGCGGTATTCGGCATCTCTCATGATACGATCGTGATCTATACGTCGAACATCTTTGCGGTGCTTGGGCTGCGTTCGCTGTTCTTTCTGCTCCGCGGGGCGGTCGACCAGTTCTCGCATTTGCAACAGGGCATCGCGGTGGTGCTGGTATTCGTGGGGATCAAGATGCTGGTGGAATTTTTCGATATCGAGATCCCGGTATTTATATGTTTGCTGGTGATACTGCTGTGTATCGCCGGCGGGATATTATATTCAAAGTGGGTTAGCCGGAAAAAGGATGGAGTATAGCATACGATACATCGGCGAGGTCATCGGCGGGCAATGGCTGCAGTTTCATGCGGACGATGCCATAGGACATCTGTTGCTGGACAGCCGGCGGCTGATCTTCCCTGCCGGCTCGCTATTCTTTGCGCTCAAGGGGCCGCGGCGGGACGGGGGGCGGTTTGTCGGGGAGCTATACAAACGCGGGGTAAGAAATTTTGTGGTGGAGAAAGATTGGGCGGATGCGCATGGCCAGAAAGGGGCGACCGGGAGCCGGGTGCAGGGGGCGGTAGGAGGGGCGGAGGTGACGGTTGGGAGCCAGGCGCAGAAGGCGGTAGGAGGGGCGGTAGGGGCCGGGGCGGAGGAGTTGGTGGGTCGAACAGGAGGGAGCCGGGCAGGAGGGACAACCGGGAATGCAGTGGAGGTATCGAAGCGGGGGCCGGCAGCGGAAATGCCGGAAGCGAATATCCTCGTGGTCGACGACGCACTGACAGCCTTGCAGCATCTGGCGGCGGCACACCGGCGGCAGTTTACGCTCCCGGTGATAGGCATCACCGGTAGTAATGGCAAGACGATCGTCAAGGAATGGCTAAACGAACTGCTGTCACCGGACTACCACATCGTCCGCAGTCCCAAAAGCTATAATTCGCAAACGGGCGTAGCGCTTAGTGTATGGCAGCTGGAAGCGTCGCACCAGCTGGCAATCTTCGAGGCGGGCATCTCACGTCCCGGCGAGATGGCGCGGCTACAGCCTATGATCCTGCCCACCATCGGCATCTTCACGAATATCGGCGAAGCGCATAGCCAGGGGTTTTCCACCCAATCGGAAAAGGCGGCCGAAAAATTAAAGCTTTTTGCCGGCGCGGAAGTATTGATCTATTGTAGTGATCAGCCGGAGACGCGGAAGGCGCTGCAAGCGTGGGTGCATTCGGGCGCGTGTGGAAGGGAGCCGAACGGGGGCATGCAAACCGGTAAAGGCGGTCCACGTCTGTTTGCCTGGGGGCACGGCGAAGATGCGGCGGTGCGGGTGTTCTCGCTGGAAAAAGAAACCGCGGGAACGCGGGTAAGCGTGTTGTACGGGGGAGAACGGATCGAGCTCACAATACCTTTTTCCGATGATGCCAGCGTGGAGAACGCACTGCACTGTGTGGCGGTGATGTTATGGTTGCGGCGACCGTCGGAAGCCATCGGCGCGCGGCTCGCCCGGCTGAACTCGATAGCCATGCGGCTCGAGCTCAAGAGCGGCATCAACCACTGTTCGGTGATCAACGACAGCTATAGCGCGGACCTGAGCTCGCTGGCCATAGCGCTGGATTTTCTTAGCCAGCAACAGCAACATAACCGGCGGACGGTGATCCTGTCCGATCTTCTCGAAAGCGGCAGGGAGGAAGGCGAGCTCTACGCTACTATTGCCCGGGCGCTGGGTCAAAAGAAAGTCGACCGGCTCATAGGCATCGGCACGCATATCGGCGACCATGCAGCCACCTTCCGGCAATGGTTCCCGGGCGAAGCGGTGTTCTATCCTACGGTGGCGGCCTTCACAAGCGACCTGGGCCGGCTGCATTTTCGGGATGAAACAATTCTCATCAAAGGCGCACGGGTCTTTGAATTCGAAGAGATCGACCGGCTCCTGACGGAGCAGATCCATCAGACGGTCATGGAAGTCGACCTGAATGCCATGGCGAATAATTTGCGCAGCTACCGCGTGATGGTGGAGCCGGGTACGCGAATGATGGCGATGGTAAAGGCCTTTGGCTATGGCAGCGGCAGTTTCGAGATCGCCAACCTGCTTCAATTCCATGGGATCGACTATCTCGGGGTGGCATACTCCGATGAAGGGGTCGTTTTGCGCAAGGCGGGCATCCGGGCGCCGATAATGATCATGAACTCGGAGAGCAGCTCCTACGACTCGCTGGTCCAATACAACCTCGAGCCGGTGATCTACTCCTCCGCGCTGCTGCGGCATTTTGACCGGTGGTTGAAAAAAGAGGGCATCCCGGCTTTCCCGGTACATATAGAATTGGAGACGGGGATGAATCGCCTGGGCTTTCCGCCATCCGACATCGATGAGCTGGTGCAGACGTTGCCGACGGCGGCGTTCAAGGTGGTGAGCGTCTTCAGTCACCTGGCGGCGAGCGAGGACTCGAAGCAAAATCTTTTTACCCGCCGGCAGTTCGACATCTACTGCGAGACGGCGGACCGGCTGGCTCAGGCGCTGGGCTATTCTTTTATCCGGCATATTGCCAATACGGCGGGGATCATCCGGCATGCGGAGATGCAGCTCGACATGGTGCGGCTCGGCATCGGGCTCTATGGTATCGACCCGACAGGCAATGAAAGTCTTCTCGGTCTCCAGGAGGTATCCACGTTAAAGACGACGATAGCGCAGATCAAACATCTGAGGTCGGGCGACACTATCGGGTATAGCCGCAGGGGTGTGGCGGAAAATGGCACGGTGACGGCTACTGTCCGGATCGGGTATGCAGACGGCTACCGGCGCGAGTTCGGCAACGGGGTGGGCAAGATGTGGGTCCGGGGGCGGCTGGCGCCGACCATCGGCGTCGTCAGCATGGACATGACCATGATCGATATCACGGGTATTCCGGACGTGCATGAAGGGGATGAAGTGATCGTATTCGGCAAAGAACTATCGGTCAGCGAGTTAGCCGGCTGGGCGCAGACGATACCATACGAGATCCTGACGGGCGTGAGCCAGCGGGTAAAACGAGTGTATTTTGAACAGTAGCCACGGAATGATTATATTTGAATCTCAAGGTGAGCCTCAGGCTTGCCGGCGGGCGACCCATCATTTAGACAGTGTGCCAGGAATGGGTTTATCCGGTTTAACCATCCCCTGGCGCAACATTCTGTAGTGAAGGCGAGAACTATCTTTGCAATCGTATTGCTGATCATCGTTGCGGATCAAAGTCTGAAGATCTGGGTTAAGACCCACATGCCGCTGAGTCATCCGGCGGACACTTATTTCGACCGTGTTTCTCCTTACGATAATGGAATAAAATTGCTGGGCGATAAGGCGCAGATCTATTTTGTGGAGAATGAGGGCATGGCGTGGGGCTGGAAGTTCGGCGGCTCCTGGGGCAAGATGGCGCTGACGCTGTTCCGGCTGGTGGCCGTCGTCTTCGGCATCTACTATATCCAGACGATCATCCAGAAGAAATATCACCGGGGGTTCATCATCTGCGCGGGGCTGATCTTTGCCGGCGCATTGGGTAATCTGCTGGACAGTATGTTCTATGGGTTGATCTTTGAACGAAGTACTTATGATCATGTGGCGAAGATCTTTCCGCCGCATGGATATACTACCTTTCTTCACGGGCGTGTCGTGGACATGCTCTATTTTCCCATCATCAAGACGCATTATCCTTCCTGGATCCCCTGGGTCGGCGGGGACGAATTCGAGTTCTTCAGCCCCGTCTTCAATCTGGCTGATGCTTCCATTTCGGTAGGCGTGATCGCCATCCTGATCTTCCAAAAGAGGTTTTTTCACAAGCGGCCGGTCACGGAGCCGCAGTCGATCGAGCAGACCAAGGTCGATACGGTGCAGGCTTAACGCGGTGCGCGGGGGGCTTCGGTGGTCTCGATGGTTCGCAGACGGGCTTGGGGCTTCGGTGGTCTCAGCGATTTCCGCAGTGCGGGCGTTTTGCGGCCACGGCGGGGCGGGCTTACTAAGTTTTTGTTGAGTGGCGCGGGTTAATATCCGGATAGAGCTGGCTAAAAAAGATAAACAGCCGGCAGTAAGATTCCTGCAAATTTGGAGAACCTCACTACTTAAACACAACTGCTATGAGAAGTAAGCTCCTCATGGTCGTCATGCTTTTGGCGACCGGATTTGTGACGTTTTCTGCGGGCGCACAGACCATTAACCTGCCGGGAAAGATTCTTGACCAGAACGGGGAACCTGTAGCCGGCGCGACCATCCATGTCGAAGGTCAGCATGGTGGCATCATCTCGAAAGAGGACGGCACCTTCTCCATCAAATCTTCCCTAAAAGGGACATTGACCGTTTCGGCCGTTGGCTACGCTACCCAGCGTGTTGACATTACCGGAAAGACCAGCATTACCATCACCCTCGTCAGGACCGACAAGAACCTGGATGAGGTCGTCGTTACGGCCATGGGCATCCGCCGCGCCAAGAACACGCTTCCCTATGCGGCGCAGCAGATCAGCGGCGACGATGCCAACAAGGTTCGCGTTGCCAATATTGCGGATGGTCTTTCTGGCAAGGTTTCCGGTTTGGAGATCCGTCAGAACAACTCTCTTGGCGGTTCGGTAAATGTGGTTGTTCGCGGGATAAAATCGCTTGGGTTCAACAACCAGGCGTTGTTTGTCGTGGATGGAACGCCGCTGGACAATTCGATCATGGTGTCGGGCAGTACAACGAACAATGGTACGTCGAACGGCGGCCTGGGCAGCGCCGGCGGGTACGATATGGGCAACGCCGCGTCCGATATCAATCCCGACGATATCTTAAGTATCGACGTCCTGAAGGGTGCGGCCGCCACGGCCCTCTATGGTTCGCGCGCCGCAAACGGGGTGATCATGATCACTACTAAAAGGGGCCGTTCCGGAACGAACGTCACCGCCAATGCGGGCATTACCCTTGGCCGGATCGACAAGTCCACCTTTGTCAAACGGCAGAACGAGTATGGCGCCGGCCGTTCCGATAACCTGGCTACCGGCGGTTTCATTTACAAGGATGTTACGGGCGACGGAGTGCCCGATTACGTCGTCAACACCAATGCCCCGCGTTCCTGGGGCCCCAAGTTCGACAAGAGCATCATGGTGTACCAGTGGGATGCCTTCGACCCGCTAAGCCCCACCTATCACAAAGCGACTCCCTGGGTGGCGCCCAAACACGGACCGGAATATTTCTTCAAAACCGCGATCACCAACAACGAAAGCGTATTCCTGGATGGCGCCAATGCCCAGGGCTCCTATAAGCTGGGCTTTAGCCGGATCAATGACAAAGGAGATATGCCCAACCAGAATGACGGCCGCAATACGGTCAACTTCGGTTCCACCTACAAACTCACGGACAAGATCACTGTCTCGGCCACCGCCAACTATGTACAGGAAACGACCGTTGGCCGCAATCCCACCGGCTATGATGGAAACCGCAGCTCCATGCCCCAATTTCGCGAATATGGCCAGGTGAACGTGGACTACAAAGAACAGGAAGAGGCCTATAACAGGGCCCAGAAAAATATCACCTGGAACTGGGCCGACCCCACTACCACGACCGGACTTACGCCTTTTTCGTATAATAATCCCTGGTTCACCGCCAATCAGAACTTTGAGAACGACAGCCGTAATCGTACGTATGGCAATGTAAGTCTGAACTACCAGGTGTTACCCTGGCTGAACATCCTGGGGCGGATATCGCTGGATACGTACGATCAGGCGCAGGAAGAGCGGCTCGCCGTCGGCAGTATCG
>DASZOW010000388.1:0-9075 GCA_035550615.1 Puia sp. | reverse complement strand
TTCGTATAAGGAAGGCATCGTTACCGAGATCTTCGAAGTAGGCGGTTATCCCGTATACAAGGGGACACCTTATAAGGATTCCGACGACGACGGTTTACCCGATTCATACGAGACAGCGCATGGTTTGAATCCTCATGATCCCAATGATTCGGCTAAGCCGGCCAAAGACGGAAGCGGTTATTCGAATATCGAAGTTTGGTTGAATACCCTTGCAAAAAAAGGAGAGAAACCCGTATAGACTATGCGATCATTGATAATATTTTGTGTTCTCGCGGGGGTATTGGGACCCTGCACAGCGGATGCACAAAAGAAGGTCAAACCTCCGGAACCGCCGCCCCCGGTGGCGGCCCGGGGAGGCCATCTGGTCTACACTCCCGATGAGCGGGGAGACCGCATCCCGGATTTTTCTTTCGCTGGATATAAAAATGGAGACATACCGTTACCCGACGTTCAAGCACGCGTCACCGTTCCTCTCAAGGGCGGTGACGCTACGTTTCGGATACAGGCGGCGTTGGATTATGTCGGTAGTTTGCCGGCCGACCGTCAGGGTATACGGGGCGCCGTGCTGTTGGAGAAAGGAACATACGAGATCGGCGGCAGTCTGCTGATCCGCCATTCCGGTGTGATACTGCGTGGCAGCGGTATGGGTGAAGACGGCACTATCCTGCGGGCTACGGGGCATGACCGTCGGACGCTGATCCGTGTTTTGGGGGTCGACGACCGCACTACTAGTAAACCGATAGATGTAGCAGATGCCTATGTTCCCGTGAATGCGCGGCATTTGCGTTTGGCCGGCGGGAACCCGTTCCATTCGGGTGACCATGTGCTGGTGCAACGGCCATCCACGGCTGCCTGGATCATGCTTCTTGGGACAAAGACCTTTGGCGGCGGCATCTCCGCGCTTGGCTGGAAGCCGGGTGAGCGGGATGTGTTCTGGGACAGAGTAGTTACCGCGGTAGACGGAGATGGGATCACGCTCGATGTCCCGCTGACCACTGCGCTCGACACCGCTTATGGCGGTGGGAAGGTCATGGCGTATAAATGGCCGGGGAGGATCGAGCAGGTCGGCGTCGAGAACCTGCGTTGTGTATCCGACTATGACGTCAATAATCCGAAGGATGAGGCGCATAGCTGGATGGCGATCACGTTGGAGAATGTCACGGATGCCTGGGTACGCCAGGTGATCGTGGAGCATTTTGCCGGTTCCGCCGTGGATGTGCTTTCTACTGCCAACCGGGTTACCGTGGAAGATTGTAAATATCTGAAGCCTGTAGGCGAGATCGGCGGGCAACGCCGCAATGCTTTTATTACTGCCGGTGGGCAAACCCTTTTTCAGCGCCTTTATTCCGAACGCGCTTTTCATGATTTCTCGGTGGGTTTCTGTGCGCCGGGACCAAACGCATTCGTACAATGCCAATCATATTATCCGTATAGCCTGAGCGGCGCTATCAACAGTTGGGCGTCGGGCATCCTCTTCGACGTCGTGTACATCGACGGGCAGACGTTAAGTTTTGCCAACCGCGAACAGGATAACCAGGGTGCGGGCTGGTGTGGGGCCAACAGCGTTTTTTGGAACTGCAGCGCGGCACGGATCAATTGTTATCGTCCACCGGGCGCCGAGAACTGGTCGTTCGGTTCCTGGGCACAGTTTGGCGGCGATGGCTATTGGGGCGAGTCCAATTCAGTGATCCAACCCCGCAGCTTTTATTATGCGCAACTGGCCGACAGGTTAGGCGCCGATGCGGCTAAACGGGGTCAGATCCTGCAGATAGAAAATGAAGCGTCGAGCAGTCCAACGCCCGAGCAGGCTGCAGTCCTTACCGCCTGGTCGGTGAAGCCAAGGACGCAGATGACAGAATGGATCGATCAGGCTGCGCAACGCAACCCTATTCCCACGGATGGCCGCGGGGTGGTGTCTATCGACAAGATCGGCATGAAGCCCGCTCCGGCTGTTTCCAAGGCGGCGCCAATGCGAGTTGCCGATGGCTGGCTGGTTCGTGGCAATACCATACTCGCCGGCCGGCGCTACCTGGAACCGTGGTGGAATGGCAATGTCCGGCCGGATGGCCTTGCCGAGGCCAAACCCGCGATCACGCGGTGGGTACCCGGGCGTACCGGAACCGGGCTGACCGATGATCTCGACAGTCTGACCGATACTATGGAGCGCAGGCATGTGGTGGCGTTGGATCATAATTATGGCTTGTGGTATGACCGACGTCGCGATGACCATGAACGCATCCGGCGCGCCGATGGAGATGTGTGGCCGCCTTTTTATGAGCTACCCTTTATGCGTACCGGTAAGGATACGGCCTGGGATGGTCTGAGCAAATACGATCTTACGAAATACAATCCGTGGTATTGGGACCGGCTGAAGCGCTTTGCGGATCTCGCCGATGAAAAGGGGTTGGTACTGATCCACCAGAATTATTTTCAACACAATATCATCGAGGCCGGGGCGCATAACGTAGATTTTCCCTGGCGGCCGGTCAACAATATCAACCATACCGGTTTTCCCGAGCCTACGCCTTATGCGGGGGACAAACGAGTCTTTCTGGCTCAGCAGTTCTATGATACCGCCAATCCGGCGCGGCATGATCTGCATGTGGCCTTTATCCGGCAGTGTCTGAATAACTTTACCGACAATACGGGCGTCATCCAGGAGATCAGCGCCGAATTCACCGGGCCGCTGCATTTTGTACAGTTCTGGCTGGATAATATCCGGCAGTGGGAGAAGGAGAAAGGCCGCCGTGAGCTGATCGGGCTAAGCACTACGAAAGACGTACAGGATTCCATCCTGGCCGATCCGGTCCGTGCCGCCACGGTGGATGTCATCGATATCCGCTATTGGTATTACCAGGATAACGGAAAGGTCTATGCCCCGATAGGCGGGGAGAACCTCGCGCCGCGGCAATACGAGCGGTTCATGAAGCCCAAGCGTACTTCCTTTGAGCAGGTATACAGGGCAGTCAGAGAATACCGTGACAAGTACCCCGGCAAGGCCGTGATGTATTCGGCGGATGGCGCCGATGCGTATGGCTGGGCGGTCTTTATGGCCGGCGGTTCGCTGGCCGATATCACCGTTTCCGAACCCGGCTTTATGGCTGCTGCCGCAGGGATGCGTCCGGTGGATCTGCCGGGTAAGCCGGAGGGGCAGTGGGCGCTCGGCGGGTCTCGCGGTTATATTATCTATGCAAACGCCGGGCATCCGAACGTAGATACCGCCGCGCTTGGCAGGAAGTTTCATGCGCACCGTTTTTCCGCCGGTAACGGCACGGTCTATTGGTTAGAAAAATAGAGAAGTATGCGTTTGAGTTTGTCGATATTGTTGAGTTTTTTGACATTGCTGCCGGCGCAGGAGCCGTTGCCGCGTTTGAAGGTTTCGCCCAACGGACATTTCCTGATGACCGAGAAAGGCGAGCCTTTTTTCTGGCTGGGGGATACGGGCTGGCTGCTGCTGTCCCGGCTTACCACCGAGCAGGCAGGGCAATACCTGGACAATCGGGCCGCCAAGGGTTTTAACATGATCCAGGTGATGCTGGTGCACAGTCTCACCGACCGGGATGTCTATGGCGATTCGGCGCTTGTCCATAAGAATCTGGCCACCCCTGGGGAACGCTACTGGGAACATCTCGATACGATCGTCGACATGGCTGGAAAAAAAGGCATTTACCTGGCGCTGGTACCGGTATGGGGCGGGGTAGTCAAGGCCGCAAAGGCCACTCCTGCCCAGGCGAAGGCATACGCCGGTTTTTTGGCCGGCCGGTATAAGGATAAGCCCAATATCGTCTGGATGAATGGCGGGGATATCAAGGGCACCGACTATGAGGATGTCTGGAATACGATAGGTGCAACGTTGCGTGCGCAGGACCCCGGCCACCTGATCACCTTTCATCCGCGCGGGCGCGCTTCTTCTTCCTTTTGGTTCGAGCAGCAGACGTGGCTGGACTTCAACAGCGTTCAGAGCGGTCATCGCAGCTATGCGCAGGATACGTCGGCTCAGGACCCCCGTTATGGGGAGGACAACTGGCGGTATATCCAGGCCGACTATAACAAGACCCCGGTGAGGCCTGTTTTAGACGCGGAGCCTTCTTACGAGCAGATCCCGCATGGATTGCATGATACGACGCAACCCCGCTGGACGGCCGATGATGTGCGGCGTTATGGCTACTGGTCCGTTTTTGCCGGCGCCTGTGGGTTTACATACGGCGATAACTCCGTGATGCAGTTCCTGCGGCCTACCGACAAGGGAAGCGCTTATGGCGCACGGACTCCCTGGTTCAAGGCGATCGACGATCCCGGCGCCGGGCAGATGATCTATCTGAAGAAGCTGATGCTGAGCCGGCCTTATTTCGAAAGGGTGCCGGACCAGGGGCTTGTTGCCGATCAGGGTCAGCGGTATGACCGGGTGCTGGCCACAAGGGGCAAAGAATATGCTTTTTTCTATACGTATACCGGTCGTACCTTTCAGGTCAACCCCACGGCGCTCGATGCCCGGAGACTTCAGGCCTCCTGGTATAACCCACGCGATGGAAGCATGACGACCATCGGCAATTTTTCGGGAAGGACGACCCTGACCTTCGATCCGCCCGGCGCGCCCCGACCGGGGAATGACTGGGTCCTGGTCCTGGACGATCATTATTAGATTTAAATCATGAAGCGTTTTTTTCACATACTTCTGCCGGTGATCTTGCTAGCATCCTGCAAGCCGGCAAAGAACATCTATCTGTTCACCTCTTTTCACGAGCCCGCTACGGAAGGGCTGCGTTTTTTGTATAGCCATGACGGGCTTCATTGGACCGATCTGGGCGGCCCCTGGCTGAAACCGGAGATCGGCGATAAAAAGATCATGCGCGATCCTTCCATGGCCCAGGGTCCGGACGGTGTCTGGCATCTTGTGTGGACCTGCGGCTGGAATGGCGACAAGGGTTTTGGCTATGCTTCTTCGCGCGATCTGATCCATTGGAGTTCCGAGCAATTCATTCCCGTGATGGACAAGGAGCCGGATGCTTTCAATGTATGGGCGCCGGAGATCTTTTATGAAAAAGACAGTGCGCAATTCCTGATCGTGTGGGCGACGACGATCCCGTACCGGTTTCCGAAGGGGCAGGAAGATGAGAAGAACAATCACCGGCTGTATTGTACGACGACCAAAGATTTTGTAACGTTTACGCCCACGCGGTTGTATTTCGATCCCGGTTACAGCGTCATCGACGCCATGGTACTGGAGCGCGGCCCGAAGGATTATGTGCTGGTGTTCAAGGACAATACCCGGCTGCAACGCAATATCAAGGTTGCCTTTAGCGACAGTCCCGCGGGACCGTGGCATAACGATTCGCAGGCTTTTACACCCGAGTTTACGGAAGGCCCTACCGTGGCTAAGGTCGGGAAGGAGTACTATATCTATTATGACGGCTATCGGGCAAAGAAGTACGGCGCGGTCAAGACGGCCGATTTCAAGACTTTCAGCGATGCGTCGGGGGAGGTCTATGTACCGGTGGGGCATAAACATGGAACTATTGTCATGATCGATAAAAAGACATTAAAAAGATTGCAACATGAGCACAAACAGTAATGACAGCCGCGGCCGGGACGGCCGCGAAAGCCGCAGGAATTTTTTGCGCACAGCCGCGCTGGGTGGCCTGATGGCCGTGAACATTCCCGAGATCGTGTCTGCCGCGTATAAGCCGAAGGGTTCCAAAAAGATCACGCTTTCCAATGAGGATATCGTGCTTTTTCAGGGGGATAGCATCACCGATATGCATCGGAAAAGAGACGACGAAAAGCCGAACAGCCCCGCGGCGCTTGGCACCAGCTATCCCTTTCTGGCCACGTCGGAACTCTTATACCGGTTCCCGGCTAAGAATCTGAAATGTTATAACAGGGGCGTCAGCGGCAACAAGGTCTATCAGCTGGCCGATCGCTGGCAGACGGATTGTCTCGATCTGAAGCCCACGGTGCTTAGCATCCTTGTGGGGGTCAACGATTTCTGGCATACGCTTGTGAATGGCTATAAGGGAACGATCCAGACTTACCGGGATGACTACAAAGCGTTGCTCAACCGGACAAAACAGGCTTTGCCCGACGTGAAGCTGATCATTGGCGAGCCGTATGCCGTCATTGGCGTCAAGGCGGTCGATGAGAAATGGTATCCTGCTTTTAATGACTATCGCGCTGCGGCGCGGGAGATCGCCGACAGCTTTGGGGCGGCGTTCATTCCATACCAGGAAATTTATGACAAGGCGCAGAAGTCTGCTCCCGGTTCTTACTGGACGGCGGATGGCGTACATCCAACGCTGGCCGGCGCACGACTGATGGCGGAGGCCTGGCTGCAAACGGTAAAAGGGTAATCATGAAAATGCGGTTCTTATTTATTTTTTTTCTTGGCGGCGTACTATCGGCACGTGCGCAGGACGGTACCGAGTATGTACATTACAGTGGTCATGTTTTGTCCAACGTAGACTATCATCATGGGCAGCTCGTGCCGGCGGTAGGCGTACATAACATGCAGGTGTTGCGGGCCAACCGGGAACACCCCGATTCGGCGGAAGGGTCGGGATGGACCTATAACCATGCCCCGATGCTGGCCTATTGGAATAATAGATTCTATCTCGAATATCTTAGCGACAGCGTAAGCGAGAGCGTTCCGCCGGGGCAGACGTTGCTGACGACCTCACGGGATGGATACAACTGGGTAAAGCCGGTAATCGTTTTTCCCAAGTATAAGATCCCCGATGGAACGACCAAGGAAGGCCACCCGGGCGTGGCAAAGGATCTGTATGCGGTGATGCATCAGCGGATGGGGTTCTATGTGTCGAAACACCATCGTTTGCTGGTCCTTGGCTTCTATGGCATCTGCCTGGACCCGCATGATGACCCGAATGACGGAAAGGGGATAGGCCGGGTGGTGCGCGAGATCCATGCGGACGGCAGTTTCGGTCCGATCTATTTCATCCACTACAACCCGGCCTGGAATACCGGCAATACGAGCTATCCCTTTTATACGAGCAGTAAGGATAAAGGTTTTGTGGCCGACTGTAACGAGCTGATGGCGACGCCGCTGATGATGATGCAGTGGGTGGAGGAGACAGATAGAAAAGATCCGCTCATCCCGCTTCACAAGGATTATAAGGCATTTAATTTCTACCATTTGCCCGATGGGCATGTCGTCGGGCTTTGGAAGAATGGGCTTACCGGTTACAGTAAGGATGAGGGCCGGACCTGGTCGCGTGTCATCCGCGCTCCGCACGTCGTGACGAGCAACGCCAAGATCTGGGGACAAAAGACCTCCGACGGGCAATATGCCACCGTATACAACCCCAGCGAGTTCCGTTGGCCGCTGGCGGTCTCTACGAGCAAAGACGGGCTGGATTATACAAATTTGCTGTTGGTCAACGGCGAGATATCCACCGCACGTTATGGCGGCAACTATAAGAATTATGGTCCACAGTATACCCGTGGGATCATCGAGGGTAATGGCATGGCGCCCGATGGAAATATCTGGATCGCCTATAGCATGAACAAGGAAGATATCTGGGTGGGCACCATTCCAGTCCCCGTGACGTCTACGGTGACGGCGGATGTCGACGACGATTTCAATCATACCGATCTGCGGGAGTGGAATACCTATAGTCCGCGATGGGCGCCGGTGGAACTCGTCGATCATGCGCTGCGGCTACGCGATTCCGATCCCTATGATTTTGCCATGGCCGAACGTATCTTCCCAGTGGCTAAGAAGATGCACGTAGAGTTCTCGGTGACCCCGGGACAGAGCGATCATGGGGAGTTGCAGATCGAGATGCAGGATGAACGCAATGCCCCTGCGATCAGGCTCAGCTTCGAGCCGGACGGGACGTTTATCGCCAAGGCCGGGGCCCGGGTCAAAAAGATCATGAGCTATGTCGCCGGACGGACCTACGTCGTGCGTATCTCCGTGAATACCGATACGCGGATGTATACCGTGAATATCGATGGCAAGGATGTGCTGACGCAATTGTTCTTTAACCCGGTGGAAAGCTTTGGGCATATCGTTTTCCGGACCGGTGAGGCGCGGCATTTTCCGACGGCCGATTCCCCTGCGGAAGCCGATACCGATCAGCCCAAGGCCGGAGAACCGGCGCCGGCGGCGGTTTTTTCCATTCACTATTTGAAGACGAACAGACAATGAGGACGGCGCGCATTATATCACTCGGTTTTTTATTGTCCGTTGGGCTTGGGGCTGTCGCTCAGCACGAAAAGATCCGGGCGTCGGAGGCAGAGCAGACTATTTCGGCGGTCGATGTAACGCATGTCGGCGGTTTTGAAGGTAACCGGCTGGTCAAGAATCAGCAGAACTATCTCCATACATTTCCGATAGGAAAGTATGTCGGACTTATGGAGACCCGTGATTTTACCGGGTGGGACTGGCGCCAGGGCGAGCAGCCCGGCAAATGGCTGGAGGCTTCGATCCTGAGTGCGGCGCGGACGCATGACACGGCGCTTTTTGACGAGGCGCATGCCATGTATGAGCGGATCATCCGATCGCAGGCGGCGGACGGCTATATCGGCATCACCGCGCAGAGCGTCCGTACTCCGGCGAGACCGCTCGGAGGAATGGATGCGTATGAACTTTATTTTCTCGAACATGCCCTGCTTACCGCCTATGAGGTTTGGAAGGACCCGACGGCACTGAAGGCGGCGGAACGGCTTGGCGATTATTTTGTGCATTATATCGGTCCGGGCAAGGCCGAGTTCTGGCCCAGCAATCTGCGGCCACCGGAGAACAAGGACAAGACGTTGAAGGGCACGATGCATTCGCAGATCGCCGGCCATAGCATTCATTATTCCTGGGAAGGTACATTGCTGATAGACCCGATGATGCGTCTTTATGAGCTGTCGGGGGATCACCGGTATTTCGACTGGTGCAAGTGGGTGGTCGGCAGTATCGACAAATGGAGCGGCTGGGATGCGTATTCGAACCTGGACAAGGTAGCAGCGGGCGAGATGCCCATCAATAAGATCCAGCCTTATGTGCATGCGCATACCTTTCAAATGAATTTTCTCGGGCTGTTGCGGATGTACCAGGTCAGTGGCGACAGC
>DASZOW010000387.1:0-6307 GCA_035550615.1 Puia sp. | reverse complement strand
GTTCAAATCGGACCGCAGCGTCATCTTTGTCCTGGCGAATACTATCCCCGAACATTATTCCCTCCATATCCGCCAGGATGTCGAAGAATCCAAACTGGCCAATGTAGTAGGTGTCCTTCCCGGTACAAAAAGGAAAGGTGAGATCGTCATCTTCTCCGGACATTATGACCATCTTGGCGTGGGCAAACCGGACGCCAAAGGCGATTCCATCTATAACGGCGCCAACGACGATGCCAGTGGTACTACTGCCGTTATCACCCTGGCGGATTATTTCGCTAAAAAGAGGCACAATGTACGGACGATCGTCTTTGCGGCATTTACAGCCGAAGAGATCGGCGAGTTCGGCTCCCAATATTTCTCCGGGCAATTCAACCCGGATAGCGTAGCGGCGATGTTCAATATAGAAATGATCGGTACGGAATCCAAATGGGGCAGGAACTCGGCATATATCACCGGGTACGAACGCTCGGATATGGGTAAGATCCTTCAAAAGAACCTGGCCGGCAGCTCTTTTAATTTCTATCCCGATCCTTATCCGGCTCAGCAGCTTTTTTACCGCTCGGACAATGCTTCGCTGGCCCGGCAGGGAGTACCCGCACATACCATCTCGACATCCAAGATGGATTCGGAAAAGTATTATCATACACAGGGGGACGAGATCGGCACGCTGGATATGAACAATATGGCCCGGATCATCAAGGCGATCGCTCTTAGCTCGACTTCAATCGTCAACGGTAAGGACACTCCTTCCCGCGTGGATACCAAACAACTCAGATAATGGATTATGAGACCGCCCTGGAAGGATGCAGATATCTCATCGGGATGTCGTTGGGCCGGTGCGATCCTGATCAATGCTGCCAGACGATTCCCTGGTATTCCAGCGGAACGGCGGCCTCCTGACTTTTGGCGATGATCCGTGGTGTAAAATCACCGGCCGGACGTGTCGCGGATACCATTGCATTATAGTGTATCCAGCCCCCCTCGTTCTTGCCGGCCTCCATTTCTATCGCCACCAGCGGCGCACCCGCGATCAGCTGTACCCGGACCAGGTTGGGATCGAGCCCGTCGAGGAATACCTGCACGTCAAAACGATGGTGGTCCTGCTGTGTGGCAACGGTTACGTCGCCAAATTTCAAATGCGGCCAATACTGGTCGAGATCGTGTTTCCACTGCACGATCTTTTTACCCAGTGCATTTTCGTGGGCCGCCCGGGCCAGATAGGCAGCAGCAGCCGGTACATAAAATTTGTCGGTATACTCCCGGACTGTACGGTTCGAGGAGAAAAAAGGAGTCAGCGTGGCCATGCTCTTGCGTACCCGTTGAATCCATGCGGCGGGCATGCCGTCGGCACCGCGGTCATAGAACTCCGGGATCACCCGTTTCTCCAGCAGATCGAAAAGCGCTTCGGATTCCCGCCGGTCGAGACCCGGATCACCCCCATGTTCCAACCCATCCCCCAGCGCCCAGCCTACCTCGGGATTATAGGCTTCTACCCACCAGCCATCCAGCTCGGAGAGATTGAGGCCGCCATTCACGAGGACCTTCATGCCGCTGGTGCCGCTCGCTTCCCACGGCCGCTCCGGTGTATTCAGCCAGACGTCCATCCCGCCTACCAGATGCGCAGCCATCAGCATATCATAGTCATTGAGGAAGACCACATGCCTTGTCAGCCCCGTTCGCTGGATAAACTGGATCCACCGTTTGATCAATTCCCGTCCGGCCTTGTCCGAAGGCGGCGCCTTGCCTGCAATGACCAGCTGTACAGGCTGTTGATAATTGGTCAGCAGACGAGCGAGACGGTCCTGATCCATCAGCAGAAGATCGGGACGTTTATATGGAACAAACCGGCGGGCAAATCCAATGGTCAGCACATTCGGCTCGAATTGGATCCCCGCTTGCTCCCTGACATATTCGAGCAGTTCGGAACGTGCGGCATTGCGCATCTCCCAGATCTTCTCATCGGACAGCTGCTGAATACTCTGCTCGAACGCCTCGGTCGTCCATTTCCACCTGTCTCTTTCAGTAGCATTCGTCCACAGCCTGTCTGCGGCTTCCGATTCCCACGTGGGGGTATGAACGCCATTTGTGACATGCGCTATCGGCACGTCCTCGGTTGGCCACCGCCGGAACAGCGGTTCAAAAAGATGACGGCTTACCTGCCCATGCAGCTTGCTGACCCCATTGATCCCGCTGCTGCCACGTACGGCCAGATAAGCCATATTGAAACCTTCATAGGGATCGCCCGCATTTTGCCGGCCCAGCGCCAGCAGCGTGTTCAGCGATATGCCAAGCTCATTCCCGGCATAACCACCAAGATATTTTCCGATAAGCGCAGGATCGAAATGATCGAAACCTGCCGCCACCGCCGTATGGGTGGTAAAGAGATTGCCGGACCTTGTGACGGTCAGCGCCGTCTCGAAATTGGCCCCTGTCCGCTGCATGAGATCGTATGCTCGCTCCAACACCACAAAGGCCGCATGCCCCTCATTGAGATGACAAACCTCCGGAGAGATACCCAGTTGTTTGAGCAGTCTCCAGCCGCCAATACCCAGCACGATCTCCTGCATGATCCTCGTCTCCTGGCCACCGCCATATACTTCGCCGGTGATCTCCCGGTGCTCGGGCTGGTTGGCCGCATCATTGCTATCCAGCAGATAAAGCTTTGTCCGGCCCGTCTGAACCTGCCAGGCCCTTAACCATAGCGGACGCCCTAACAGCGAGATCTCGATACGCAGCCATTCCCCGTTCGGCAGCCGCAACGGCATCACGGGCAGCTGCCCGGGATCGTTATAAGGAGTATACGCTCTTTGTTCCCCATAGGCGTCTATGGACTGCCGGAAATATCCCCGCTGATAGAGTAACCCGATGCCGATGACGGGGACTCCCAGATCGCTTGCTGATTTGAGCTGGTCACCCGCTACATTTCCCAAACCACCCACATAGATGGGAAGAGATTCGCCCAGCATGAATTCCATACTGAAATAAGCCACCGTCCTGAGGCTCGCATTCCGATACTGTGAGCTGAACCAGCATTCCTGCGTATCCTCTTGCTCCTGCTGCCGCGCTATCGAGTCCAGCTTCTCTTTAAAAGAAGGAAGCGACAACAACCGCCTCACCTGTTCGCCGGCGACACTTTGAACGACCAACCAGGGGTTATGCGTTTCTTCCCATAAGGCGGGCGCCAGCTGATGCCACAGTTCATCGGCATCGTGATTCCACGACCAGCGCATGTCCAGCGCCAACGAAGCCAGCGTGTCGAAACCCTCTATCTTCATAGCCTCCGGGCTGCTGGTGGGAGTGCCATATTGTATATTGACCGTGCTCATGAAAAATATTTTTCTACTGTTGAATCATTGCTTTCCTATCGCCTTATCGACTATGGCTTGAGCATCGTCGAGTATCTGTTGCAGATGATCCTTACCGAGAAAACTTTCGGCATAGATCTTATAGATTTCTTCCGTCCCCGAAGGCCGCGCCGCAAACCAGCCATTATCCGTGGAGACCTTTAATCCGCTGATAGCGGCATTATTGCCGGGCGCATCGGTCATCATAGCCCGGATCGGCTCCCCCGCCATCTCCTTCTGCCTGATCTGTCCCGGATTCAGCCGCGAGAGCGCTTTCTTTTGTTCGGTTGTAGCCTTTGCATCGATGCGATCATATACCGGGTTTCCCAGGCGTGCGGTAAGCTCCTCATAGATCTCCCCCGGATCACGACCTGTCTTCGCCATGATCTCCGCCGACAACAACGCGGGAATAAACCCGTCCTTATCGGTCGTCCAGACCGACCCATCCCTGCGCAGGAATGCGGCCCCGGCGCTTTCCTCACCGACAAAACCCAGGCTTCCTTTTACAAGCCCCTCTACAAAATATTTGAAACCCACCGGAACTTCATACAGCCGGCGGCCCGCCTGCTTTGTGACCCGGTCGATCAATGCGCTGCTGACAACCGTTTTTCCGACCGCCGCCTGCCCGCTCCATTCCGGCCTGTTCCGGAACAGATAGTCGATACATACACAGAGATAATGGTTAGGCGGAAGCAAACCTGCATGCCTGGTAACGATCCCATGACGGTCGTGATCGGTGTCACAGGCAAAGGCCAGGTCGAACTGCTCTCTTTTATCCAGCAGGCTCCGCATGGCATACGGAGAAGAGGGATCCATCCTGATCTTGCCGTCATGATCGATCGTCATGAAACGGAATGTGGGATCTACCTGCGTATTGACTACCGTGAGATCGAGCTTGTATCTTTCTGCTATCGGTCCCCAGTAATGCACTCCCGCGCCGCCGAGCGGGTCCACAGCCAGACGGGCCGAGCCGCCCCTGATGGCATCCATGTCCAGTACATTGCCCAGATCATCGACATAATTGTTCAGATAGTCATGGCGGTGAGTGGTGGACGCCTTCAGGGCCCGCCCGAGCGGTATCCGCATGATATCGGAAGAACCTGTCCGCGCCATATTCCCGAGAAATCCGTTGGCAGTGGACTCGATCCATTTAGTGATGTCAGTTTCTGCCGGCCCGCCGTTTGGCGGATTGTATTTGAAGCCGCCGTCATCCGGCGGATTGTGAGAGGGAGTGATGATGATCCCGTCCGCAAGCCCCTGTGCCCGTCCTTTGTTATATTGCAGGATGGCATGCGAGACCGCCGGGGTGGGAGTGTACTCGCTGCCTGCGGCGATCATGACCTCTACACCATTTGCTGCCAGCACCTCCAGCGCGGTAGCATGCGCGGGAGTGGACAGCGCATGTGTATCCATGCCCATAAACAGCGGTCCGTCGATACCATTCTTTTTCCGGTACAGACAGATGGCCTGCGTGATCGCCAGGATATGCGTCTCATTAAAGCTATTTCGGAGCGCACCGCCGCGATGCCCGCTCGTGCCGAAGGCAATGCGCTGATCAGGCGCGGATGGATCGGGGATCCCCGTATAGTACGCAGTTATAAGCGCGGGCACATTGATCAGTGTAGACGGATCGGGTAGTTGCCCTGCCAAAGGACTTAGTGCCATAGATCTGCATTTGATATTACACTAAGTTCCGCATCTTTTTGGGGAATCAGGAGTTAAATTTTACTAACACCTTTTTCATCTCCGCGGCAATCCGATCATTGCATAGATTGCCGATACTCCCTTCGTGTGTATGATGAAGTTGCTGATGATGATCAAAATGGAATTCACCCCGATCGATCTGGTTCCCGATCTCCTTGTAGGCCTCCCGGAAAGAAATGCCCCGGTTTACCAGCTCATTCACGGCTTCGACGCTGAACAAGTATTTGTATTTAGCATCTTCCAGGATGCCGTCCCTGACCTCGATATGAGAAAGCATCAGCCGCATCATCTGCAGACAGGCCTTCCCTTCTTCTATAGCGGGGAAGAGGATCTCCTTCGTCAGTTGCAGATCACGATGATAACCGGATGGCAGGTTGTTGATCAGCAGCGTAAGCTCATTAGGCGTGCTTTGGATCCGGTTGCACTTCGCCCTGATCAGCTCGAACACATCCGGATTCTTTTTATGCGGCATGATGCTGCTGCCTGTCGTCAGCTCCGGCGGAAAGGAGATAAAGCCAAAATTCTGATTGATATACAGACAACAATCCATGGCCAGCCGGCTAAGCGTAGCCGCGATGGTCGCAAGCCCCATGGCTACGATCTTCTCGGTTTTACCGCGGCTCATCTGGGCATACACGGAATTATAGTTCAGCGTGCGGAAATGCAGCAGCTCCGTGGTCATCGCCCTGTCCAGCGGAAAAGAGGAACCATAACCGGCGCCGCTGCCGAGCGGATTCTTGTCCGCCACCTGGTAAGCCGCAGCCAGTACTTCGAGGTCATCCACGAGACTTTCCGCGTATGCGCCGAACCAGAGGCCGAAGGACGAAGGCATAGCTATCTGCAGATGGGTATAACCCGGCAACAGCTTGTCCTTGTATTGTTCGCTCAATGTGATCAGCAGATCGAACAGTTCGGAGACCTCGTTTTTAAGCGCCAGGATCTGCGCCCGCAGATACAGCTTGATATCCACGGCCACCTGGTCGTTGCGGCTCCGGCCGCTATGTATCTTCTTGCCCGCCTCGCCGATTCGCTTCGTGAGCAAATACTCCACCTGGGAATGAACATCCTCGATATCCGGTTCTATGCTGAATTTTCCTGCGCGAATCTCATTTAGGATCTCATTCAGCCCTTGCTGCACCTTTTCGAGATCATCTGCGCTCAGAAGACCTACGGCCGCCAGCATTTTTGTATGCGCCAGCGATCCTAACACATCATATTCGGCCAGCAGCACATCGAACTCTTTATCGCGTCCCACCGTA
>DASZOW010000386.1:0-3509 GCA_035550615.1 Puia sp. | reverse complement strand
AGCGGCTGACCTTGAATAATAAATTCGATCTCGAGGCGGGCGGCAGGTATGATTATCAGAAGTTCAACGCGGCCGGTCAGCGTTATCTGTATCAATATTACGATAGTCTGGGGCACGTAGTTCCCAATGAACAGGTGCCGTATTATACGGGTCACCTTACGCTGCACGGAGGATATCATCAATATGGCGGCGACAGGACATTCAAAAGCGTTTCTTTCATTATGGGCGGTCTATGGAAGATCAATGAGCTTTGGAACCTCCGCTCCAATCTTGGATTGGCATGGCGAACCCCCAACCCTGAGGAATTGTACGCTTATGGATTGAACCAGGGATCGAGCGCTGTCGAATACGGCGACAGCACCTTGAAAAGTGAGCATGGCTATAAATGGATCACTACCGTTGCCAAGGCTGGAAAAAGCCTGTCGTTTTATGCCAATATCTATTTTCAATATATTCAGCATTACATTTACCTGAATCCGACGGATTCTTTCTCACAGACGGTCACCGGATCTTATCCCGTATTTCGCTTTTTACAGACCAATGCTTTTTTAAAGGGATTGGACTTCGATGGGAAATATAATTTCGGCAATGACGGAAGGCTCTTTCAATATGAACTGAAGGCCTCGATCATCCGGGCTTATGACCTTACAAAAGATGCTTACCTGCCCTCTATCCCCGCGGACAGGTACACCAATAGTTTGCAATGGAACATCCCGGACTCGAAAAGCCTCACGAATAATTTCCTGCAGGTGAACTACCTGTATGTCACCCGGCAGACGCGCTACACGCCCAATAGTGATTTCGTGGGGCCACCGGGTTCTTATGGGCTATGGGGATTGAATGGCGGAACAAAGATATTATTGGGGGATGGCAGCAAATCTTTAACGGTGGACCTGGCAGTAGATAATCTTTTCAACGTAGCCTACCGGGATTACCTGAACCGTTTCCGCTATTATGCCGATGACATCGGGCGGAACGTTCAACTGCACTGTATATTCAGATTTTGATAATACACCTTTTCATTAAAAAAAGAGAAAATATGAAAGCGAACAAACTTTTATTTTCAGCGACAATTGGCCTTGCAGGCACATTGCTTTTCACTGCATGTTCGAAAACGAAGGGTACCAATGGTCAGAAAGTCGCTCCCCAGGAATTCATTTCCTCCACGGAAATCATTGTAACGCCCGGCCATACTTCCGGCACAGGCATCAGCACCGTGTTCACGCCCAGCGGCGCCGCACAAAACTATTATGTCGATGGGGCAACGGGTAAATATTTCGTCATTTCCGGGGGCGATACAGTGGAAGGAACGACACCTACGCTGACTTTAAGCGCTGCAAATCAGTACCGTTTTCAAATCCTGTTCCGCGGTCAGGACGGGCAGGTCAGCAACGATGAATACACCGACCTGAGCGACCCCGAGGGCGGCGCCTATATCCATCAGTTCTTTTTCGTGCCCGTGGCCACAGGCTCCGCCAATAGCGTGAACCAGGTTGATGATGGCGGCGACCCCCTTATCGGTTATGTAAATCTTACCTCATTATCCGATCAGGGCGGCCTGGATTATGAATATGTGGATAGCACTACCGACGTAAGTCAAAATTTACAGATCGGCCTGAACGGATATTTCACGGTTAAAACTTCGGGTAAAACCTTCGATCTCGTGGTTGATCTGCGCCATGGCATAAAAAACAAATTCACAGGCACCTATTTTGCATCTCCCCTTACTTATCCCTGGTACGATGATGCCTTTTCCAAAGCGACGAATGATGTAAACGCACCTTTTGGCGCGACGGACTTCGCCACCTTGGTGCATATAAAAACAACGAATTAGATCTGTCGGTGTTTTCTTACCTTACTCACATGAAGCCTGTTCGCAAGAACAGGCTTCTTAGCTGTGCTCCTGAACTATACATCCGTTGCATTTACCCTTTATGTACGATATCCCTATTTACAAAGGTCTGCAATGTCCTGTATATAGTAGACCTGGTCATCCGGGACCCTAAACATTTTTCAATCGCGCCATGCGTCATCCGGAATTTTCGGTCAGAAATAACCCGACCAATTCTTTGTTCATGGCTTTTGCTGGTTTTTGGCAATGAATAGGCGTAGGTTGCCGGTGAGTAGGTTTATTGTCATAATCTGTCCTGTTCCTCCGTTGTTTTATTATTCCCTTTTATCAGATCACTGCCAACATGATAATGCAACGTTATGGCTATCCTTCTTGTGTCCAGTTTGTTGTCGTAATAATAATCGGTGATATTGCTTTGGGATATTCCATGGTAACGCGCCGAATTGAAAATATTGGTGGCTGTCAATACCACATCGAGATTATTTTTTAAAAATGTTTTTTTCATGCCGATGTCGGTATAGAAGCCTGCTTTTGTCAGATACGTGCCTCTTAATGCCTCCGTATAATATTTTGAGGTCATATCTACTTTTATGCCGCCAGGCACTCTGAGCTGTTGCTGGACCGACATGGTGGCAAACCATTTGTGTAAGGTCGTTGTCCCTTGCAGCTGCGATATGGGATAAGCCATATAGCTGACATCCGGCGTAAGCTGTAATTGCCAGAAGGAGGAGATCGTTACGGGTAAAGAAGCCAGGAGATCCAGCTGCTGCATGCTTCCCACATTGGCCGCCAGGTTTTTGATGGTGGCGCCGTTGCTATCCGGGATCAGCGTGCGCATAATATGGTTGCTGCTATATCCATAGCTGATGGTAAAAATATATTTCTGCTTAAGGCTATATGCCGTCGAGACTGTCCATGCCATTTCGGGTTTCAGCTTAGGATCGCCGGTGGAATAAAAAAAGGGATCGCTGTACCAGCGTATAGGATTCAGCTGACTGTAAGATGGACGGTTTATCCTTCTGCTGGCAGAGAAACTTATTTTGTTATTTTCATCTAATTCCTGCTCCATCGAGAAGGATGGGAACAGTTTGGCGTATTCCCATCTATTGCCCGTGTCCTGTTTTACTGTGTACCCATCTGCTTTTGTGTATTCCAGCCGCAAACCTGCATCTATACCCGTTTTATTCATTTTTTTTGATACGATGAAATATGCGGCGGCAATTCTTTCCGTGTACCTGAAATGATTGGACATGTCGTTTATTTCCGTATAAGATCCATTGTGTAAAGAATCGAATTGCTGTTCCAGATCATTTTTTACCTCTGCATATTTTAAACCCGTCCTGAAGGAAAATTCGGCAAGCGGCAATACTGCATCGGATTTGGCGGATATGATCCTGATGGAGCCCGGCTGGTGGCCTTTAAAGGTAGTATTATTCGAGAAATTCCCTGCGGCATCGTATTGATCGGTGATCTGGGTCACGTCCGAAAGATTCCGGTACGAGTCATAATGTAGTTCGGAAGTGATCTTTTTTCCGGATGGATCTATGTCGTATTTATAATTCAGGTTGACCCCGTCGTAATAGTAAGGTTCGATGAGATCGTTGGAGGAGCGTGAAAAAGAGAGGAGCTTGCCGCCGGGATCATCATTTCTTATAGA
>DASZOW010000385.1:0-2185 GCA_035550615.1 Puia sp. | reverse complement strand
ATATCCAAGAATTCACCGGCATTTAACAATGCTTTTGACTCGTTGCTGGGCCAGTATTTTGCGATCCGCGATGCCCTCGTGGACTGGGATTCGCTGCGCGCCGACCAGGCCGCCTATCACCTGGCAGCAAAAGCCGATAGTCTGCCGACCCAATTGCTCAAAGCCGACACCAGCATCATCCTTACCGCCAGGAGTCTCGCGGCGAGTCTGAGCGGCGATGCCAAAGGATTTGCCGGGGATGGGGGTTTCGAAGGCCGGCGCGAGTCATTCAACGTTCTTACCGATGAGCTCTATAATCTTGTTCGGACCGTCCGGTACGATCAGGCGAAGATCTATCACATCCGTTGTCCCATGGCCCTCAAAGACAGTATCGAAGGATTCTGGATAAGCACCAGCCCCGAGATCGTAAATCCCTATCTCGGCAGAAAGCACCCGGTATATAAGGCAAAGATGGTGACCTGCGGCGAAGTCATCGACTCGTTCCCCGGCGGGCATTGACGAGTCCCCGCCCACAGCCACCCCCGGCGCCCACAGCCACCCGCAGCTCCAGCAGCCACCCCCGGCGCCCACAGCCATGCCCTGCGCCCGCTCGAAATCACGGCCTGTACACGAATCGCACCGCCGCGCTTTTTTCCTCGGTGCTGGAAAGAAAGACCTCGAATTTCTGCGAGCCCGCGGTCACCATCATCAACGCGGTATTGGGCGGAATATCCCCCAGATTGTCGGCATACATCACCAGCTCATACTGGGTCCCCGGAAGCGCATTGAAATGGATGGTCAGCGGCCGGTCCGTCAACATCTGCCGGTAAAGCAGCAGCTTATCGTTGATCAGCACGGTCACCGTGTCGTGGTCGATCTCGGCATTGTCATAAAGCTCGATCTTGATGTCCGCATTGTTGAGGGTCACGGTCCTCACTACCTGCTTTTCCCGCGGCTGCAGATGCAGGGTCGCCTGGAGCCGGCTGAGGGTGTCATTTTGCTCTACGTCGACGGGAAAATCGGAGACATTGGATTTGTGCAGCCGGATCTTTCCCGGCGGACAGACCAGGTGTTTTTCGGAATAGAGACCCTTCCAGTCGCCGGTGAGCTCTTCGAGATCGCCCGTTTTTGAATAGTTGAGATCATATGTCTTGACGCAGGGCAAACAATCCGCGGGGATCTCGGCAGCCAGCACCCGGTCTTCTATCAGTACCAGCCGGTGCGTCCGGGCATTGTATCGGCCCGTAAAGCTCATCTTGACATAGTGCGACTTGTCGTAGTAGTCATACGCCTTGCCCGTGATCCGGTCGTTGTTGAAGGTGATCTGCAGTTCCAGCGAATAGTTGGGATAGCAGCCGCCGGCCCCCTGTGTCAGGGTGCCTTTCCAGACGCCGTTAAGGTCCTCCGCGGGATCCTCAGCGCGCAGCCGGCCCGCTGGCGCCGACAGCAGGGTTGCCAGCAAGCACATTATGAACAGGCTACTTCGCATACTGGAATTTAATGACGGCATTCTTTTGCTCGGTGGAAGTGATCCTGACCTCATATTCCTTGTCGCCTGCCTTTACGATCATCAGGGACGTGTTCGGCGGTATTTCACCTTCGTTGTCGGCAACCATGACGACTTCATGATAGTCGTTGGTCTCATCCAGGTGAAGCGTTACGATCAGGGGACGGTCGGTAAGCATTTTGTGCAGCAATACCGGTTTGTTATCCAGGTAGACGGACACGGTATCGTGGTCGATGGCGCCGTCGTCATAGATGTTGAGGGTGACCTCGCTCGTATGCACGGTGATGGTCTTGACCGTCAGATTCTCACGGTCCTTGATGACAGGCGGAACGATCGTCGGGAATTTCCGGCCGATACCGCCGCTGCTATCGTTGGCGGGCTGACGCATCGACTCTTTAGGCACCCGCACCTGGGTCATGGGCCGCGGATTAGGTGTGGGTGGGGTAGGCGTCGGCGTCACAGCCGGTTTTGACGGCCGGTGAACGGGATGAGTGCTCGCCGCGGCGGGGTGCCCAGGTTTGGCGGACGGTTTCCCGGTGCCGGCGATGGCGGGTTTCCTGGTGCTGGCCGTCGGCGCGGTTCTGGTTCCCGGCTTCGTTTTCGGCGTCGCTTTTGCCGATGACGGCGTTCTTGCCGGCCTCGTTGTCCGCACCGATGGGTTGGGTTTGGCGTGCGGCGTCGTTACAGCGACCGGCGGAG
>DASZOW010000384.1:0-8460 GCA_035550615.1 Puia sp. | reverse complement strand
GGACCGGCGACCGCCGGAACAACAACGCCAACCCGGTAAAGATGCCCATCAATATCCACCCCCCAGCCCCGCTTGGCCCCCCACCGCCCGCGTCCCCCGCCGGCCCGCTACCCACCGCGGCCCCCACCGGCCCCGAAAGTGCAAACGCCACATAATCCCCGCTCGTCCGCAAACCCCTCCCTCCTCCCGCCGCTATGGCGATATACTGCACCCCATCGACCATATAGGTGATCGGCGTCGCAAACCCCGCCGCGGGCAAATGATATTGCCAGACGACCTTCCCGGTATTTTTATCAAAGGCCCGGATCATCTCATCCCGCGTACCCGCAATAAAAACCAGCCCGCCCGCCGTCACCAGCGGACCTCCGTACGATTCCATCCCCGTCACCGGAACGCCCTTCTTCGTCAGCTCGGGGAACTCGCCCAGCGGTACCCGCCAACGATAGTCTCCCGTCTTCAGATCGATGGCATTCAACGTCCCCCACGGGGGCTTGATCCCGGGATACCCATCGGAATCGGTCAGCTTATCCCACACCTTGCTGATATAAGGCGGCGTATACGGGAACGGCGCGCGGGCAACCCCAATCGCCGTATCTCTATGTTCTGCCGCTACGCGGAACCCGCCACGGCCACTCACTAAAAAATCGATGATCGCCGCACGCTGCTCCTCCGGCAAATATTGGAACGACGGCATCCGCCCCCGCCCATTCTTAAGTATCCCCGCAATCTCCGCCGGTTTCAGCCGCTTCCCCACATGAAGCAATTCCGGTATCTCATGCCCATTCCCCTTCCGGTCCGCCCCATGACAAGCGGAACAGTTGGTCACATAAAGCCCATGCCCCACGGATAAACGCGCCACCTCCTTCCTTCGCTCCTCCATCGAGATCATCTTGAGCACCCAGGGCGCATCATTGGCATTCTGATAAAAGACGCCCTCCGGATCCACCGCATTTCCACCCCATTCGACCCCGCCGCTATACCCCACAAGGACCGTCCCCGCGGTATCGGGCGGCAAAAATTTATTCTTCGGCGCCTTCGTCGTCTGATCGAAGATGCGCTGCACGTAGGCATGCGCCGCCGGCGAAATATTCGTGAGATCGGAATCGGTGACGGTCTGATGCGACAACGGCAATGGCTTCAACGGATACCGCTGCGTCGGCCACGGATGCTCCCCGGGTAACCCGTGCGTCGGAACCGCCCGCTCCTCCACGGGAAAAAGCGAGGTCCCGCTGTCCCGGTCGAGCACATAGACGAGTCCATCCTTGGTAGTCTGTACCACCACATCTGTCGATTTCCCATTATGCATCACCGTGGTCAGATTCGGTGGACACGGAATATCGCGGTCCCACAGGTCATGGTGAATGGTCTGGTAATACCATTTGATCTTCCCGCTGCTCGCATCCAGCGCCATCACACAATCGGAAAAAAGATTCATGCCCGCCCGGTCGCCGCCATAAAAATCGGAAGAAGGCGCCCCCGTGCCGAAATACACGACGCCCCGTTTCTCATCCAGCGAAAGCCCCGACCAGTTATTGGTACCGCCCATCCATTTATAGGTATCCTTCGGCCAGGTGTCATACCCCGGATCACCCGGCTGTGGTATGCTGTGGAAGGTCCACAATAATCGCCCCGTCACCACATCGAATGCCCGGACATACCCCGGCGCCGCATCCCCCGACTCGGACACCGCGGAACCGACGATCAGGATATTCTTATAGATGACAGGCGGCGAAGTCGCCGTCACATAAAGCCCCTCTACGGAGTGGTTGATGTCCAGCCCTGTGTACAAAGAGATGCGCCCATTGCGGCCGAACCGGTCATCCTGCATGCCCGTAACGGCATCGATCGAAAACAGGTTCGTCCCGGCGGCATAGAAGATCCGCTTCCGCCGGCCATCCGTCCAGTAAGCCACTCCCCGGCACTGATTGAACCGCGCCGCCGCATACTTAAAGGGGTCGAAGGTCCATATCTCCTTGCCCGTCGCCGCCTCGACGGCGAACAGTTTCAACGTAGGACTGGTCCCATATAATACCCCGCCTACCACTATCGGCTGACACTGGATCATCAGGTCATGAGGGTTCGCCGAAGTATCCGAATTATACGTCCACGCAGGCCGCAGATCCTTGACATTCGAAATATCGAACTGCCGCAGCAAAGAATACCGGTTGTTCTGTTTATTCCCCCCGTAAACCGCATAATCCACATTCGCACCATGCCGCCTGCATCCAATGATCATCAAACACAAAAAACTATATCCAAAAAAAGATTTCATCGGTCGTCATTGACAGTATAAAAGTCATAGTAAAGCGTCCAGCTAAAGGTTTCGCCCGGCGCCACGCTGACATGAATATAAGGTTCGGGACACAGGGTCTTCACCGACCCCCAGTACACCAGTTTTGAAAAAGGCCGGTCGGCGCGGATGCGGACCGCCGCCCCGGTAATATGATTTTCGAGCCGGATATCATAATCGGCCGCGGTCGCGCCATACCCATGCAAGACCGCATACACGGACTCATGCTCGCCAAATGGCCGCAATATAGAAATGGAATCGCCGCGGATCGCCGCCAGCTCCCCCAGTCCCCTCGCCTGTTCCCATGACAGCGGGAAACGAAATTTCAACTCGATCCCCGGCGCGATCGTCTGGCTGTCGGTGACGAAAAAGTTATGGTCGAAAACATCTGTCTCTATCGGCGAAGTCCCGGTATTGCGTAGCCGATGCGCGATCACCAGCTGCGCCTTACCCTTGGTTAAGGAAACGGTCTTCGTATAAACGTACCCTGTCAGCGTATGCCTGAACCTCACCTGCCTTTTGCGTCGCCTCACCTCCCATCTCCCCGCATCCCTGATCGGGTAAGACCGGAAAGGCGAATAAGCGCCGGATGCCGGTCGCGCCAAATCGCCGACTCCTATCTCCGTAAACGTGCTATCCTCCCCATATCCCACCGGCCCAAAGGATTCCACCGGTCCGACAATGGCATCGTTGAGCGTCGGCGAATACTTCGCCGGGTTCCAATAAGCGAAATAACTATGTCCCGCATACTCGAGCGAAGGCATTACGCCCGACCAATCGAATCGGGTCGACCGATAATAGCCATTCACGCTATCGGGCAGATAGAACCGCGCCCGCACGATCCCATTGCTGATCTCCGCCTGCGGTGGCTGCGACCCTGCCTGCGGTGGCTGCGCAAAAACCGCCCCCCGGAAAACCATCGATAAGATACACAGCCCCATTCCCACGGCTCTCGAAAAGCGCTCCATAAATTGTCTCATTTTTCCATGCGTTAAGGTCTGATGATCGTCCCATCCCGCCCACGCAGCGTCCACCTGCCGGCATGATTGTTTATCGGATATTTCGCCGCCAGCTTCTCATTGATGTCCACGCCCAGCCCCGGCGCCTCATTGACATACATATACCCCTTCTTCAGCTCAGGCGTCCCGGGAAAAACCTCCCGGATCAGATCGTTGAAGAAGATCGACTCTTGTACCCCGAAATTCCAGATGGCCAGATCGATATGACACTGCGCCGCATGCCCCACGGGCGATACGTCGCCGGGCCCATGCCAGCCGGAACGCACATTGAAGAACTCCCCGAGATGCGCAACCTTGACCGCCGGGGTAATACCGCCGATCTGCGAGACATGACACCGGAAAAAATCGAAATCGCGCCGCGCGATATAATCCACGAACTCATTGGGATTATTGAAAAGCTCGCCCATAGCGAACGGCACCGTCGTAGCGGCGCGCAGCTGGGGGAACAGATGCATATTCTCCGGCGATAGCGGATCCTCTATCCAGTATGGATCGAACTCTTCCAGCCGCTTACACATATTGATCATATCCTGCGGCTGCACCCGCTCGTGCGTATCATGCAACAGCTCCACTTCCTCGCCGCAGCTCTTTCGGACGGTCTCGAACAGCTTCGGGATCGCCCTGACATAAGCCCGCGTATCCATAAAATCATCGCTCGCGCGGCCAAAACCGGCATCCCGCCAGTCGGGTTGCTTCGCGAGCTGCAACGACCCATACCCTCCCTGCTGGATACGCACATAACGAAAACCCTGATCCATATACTTCTGCACATTCGCCGCCACGTCTTCCGGCGACTTGCCGTCGGCATGGGCATAACAATCCACCGCAAACCGGGCCTTCCCGCCGAGGAGTTGATACACCGGCATCTTCGCACGCTTGCCCTTGATATCCCAAAGCGCCTGGTTCAGCCCGCTCAGCGCATTGTTGAGCACCGGGCCGTTCCGCCAGTAAGAGCTGACAAAAAACGACTGCCACAGATCTTCGATGTTGTCGACATCCTTGCCGATACAAAAATCGGGCATATAGTTGTTGATGGCCGTCACCACCACCTCCGCGCGTTGCGTAAACGTGGCGCAACCCAAACCATACAGTCCCGGCTCGGAGGTCTCTACTTTTACAACGACTAAATTCGCCCCCGCCGGCGCCGTGGCAATAGCCTTCACGGACCGGATCGTCACCGGCGGCATCCCGCCTGTAGGCCCCCCCTGATCTGCCCTTACCGTACTTTTCATTCCAGGTCCGAATGGCATGTTCCCTGCTCGTTCTGCCTTTGCCGCCAACGGTCCCAGCAACGATCCTGCCGACCCGAGTCCGATCATCTTGATCAATTCACGTCGAGAATGTGTCATATATAGTATTTTATTGTGCAAGCGTAATAGCCCTGCCCGTAATCCTCACAACCCCATGCTGTCCCGCAACACCGGCCAAGGGCTGTCCTCCACCCGCAAAGATCTCTACCTCCCCGGCGCCCTCGACCCGCTGCCCATCCTCGCGGACAAGCGACAACGCCCGCGGCGAAAGCTTGAACGTTACCACCTGTTTTTCACCGGGCCGGAGATGCACCCGCGCAAAACCTTCCAGCGCACGGATCGGCGCCGGCCCTTGGACATGCAAATGCCGCACATACAGCTGGACCACCTCATCTCCATCCCGGCTACCCGTATTCTGCACCGTCACGCTCACAGACGCCACGGCGCCCGTAGCCACCGTATGAGCCAGCCGCAACCCGCTATACGCAAACGTCGTATAGCTCAACCCATACCCAAAGGGATAAAGCGGCTCGCCTTTGAAATAGCGATACGTCCTTCCTTTCATGCTGTAATCGGAGAAATCGGGTAGCTGGTCCACGGACTTATAGAACGTCACCGGCAACCGCCCCGCAGGATTATAATCGCCAAAAAGCACGTCGGCTACCGCCGTTCCCGCAGCCTCACCGCCATACCAGGCATCGATGATCGCGGGGATATGCGCCGACTCCCATTCGGTACTCAACGCACTGCCGTTCATCATCACAAAGACCACGGGCCGCCCGGTAGCATACAGTCCTTTCAGCAACGCCGTCTGCACCGCCGGCAACGCTATCGAGGTCCGGTCCCCGCCGCTAAATCCTTCCACCTTCACCCGCATCTCCTCCCCCTCCAGCCGCGGCGAGATCCCGCCGGCAAAGACGATCACATCGGCATCCTTCACACGCGCCGCGATCCCGGCCGTGTCCCCCGTCACATAGTCGATCCCCTTCTCGTAAATAACCTTGGCATCGGCCGCCAGCTTGCTCTTGATGCCCTCTAACACCGTCACCACATGATCGGGGAACCCGTTGTAGTTGCCCAACACCACCGTACTGTCCGCCGCATTCGGGCCGATCACCGCGATGGTATGAATAGTTTGCGCATTCAACGGCAGCAGATGCCCTTCGTTCTTCAACAAGACTATGGACTCTCTCGCCATCTTCAACGCCTGGGCCTGGTGCGCCGGGCTCTGCACCTCCTTCATGGAGATGCTGGCATAAGGCACCATCGAGGGCGGATCGAACATGCCCAACCGGAAACGGATCTCGAGCAGATGCCGCACCGCCGTATCGACCTCGGACTCGGGTAATAAATTATGCTTCACGGCCTCGACGAGATACCTGTACGAGCTGCCGCATTCGAGATCGGTGCCATGGATCACGGCAACGGCATCCGCAGAAGGCGCATCGGCACTGGTCTTATGCCCGCGATAAAAATCATCGATGGCCCCGCAATCCGAGGTCACATACCCATGAAACTTCCATTTGTGATAGAGGATATCCGTCATCAGGGTATCGCTGCCGCAGCAGGGCTGCCCATAAATGGCATTATACGCACACATCACCGACGCCACATGCGCGTCCACGATCAGGTTGCGGAACGCCGGCAGATAGGTGTCGTTCAGATCATATGCCGAAGGCGCCACATTGGCGGTATGCCGCGTAGACTCGGGCCCGCTGTGCACGGCAAAATGTTTCGCACATGCGGTGATCTTCAGATATCGCGGATCATCTCCCTGGAAACCCCGCACCAGCGCCATCCCCATCTGCCCCGTGAGATACGGGTCCTCACCGTATGTCTCCTGCCCCCTTCCCCATCGCGGATCGCGGAAGATATTGATATTGGGACTCCAGAACGTCAGCCCCTCATAGATGTCCCGTTTCCCTTCCCGCTCGTATTCATGATGGATGGCGCGCGCCTCGGTCGAGATCATCTTCGCCATCTCCAACAACCCTGGTTCATCGAAAGTAGCCGCATTGCCGATGGCCTGCGGAAAAACCGTAGCATGCTTGCCGGTACGGGCTACGCCATGCAGCCCCTCGTTCCACCAGTTATAAGCGGGAATATGTAGCCGGTCGATGGCAGGCGACTTGTTCATCATCTGCGAGACCTTTTCTTCCAGCGTCATCCGGTGCAGCAGGTCGTCGACCCGCGTCTGCAACGGCAATTTCGGATTCAGATAAACAGGCTGCTGCGCCGTTGCTCCGGCGGCCAAAAACATAAGACAAACGATCGTTACTGGATATTTCATATTCTTGAAATTAATAAACAGTATATGGCCGGTCAACGGGAGCGCTGCCGAATGTAAGATTGGGTTTATCGCCCATCGTCACCCGGAGGACACCGCCGGCCAGGATCGTGCTATGCAGGATATAAGATTTGGAATAAGGCCGGCCATTCAACGTCACGCTTTGAATATAGGGGCGGTCCGGACCATTGTTCACCGTCTCGACCATAAACGTCTTCCCCCCGGCGAGCCGCAAAACGGCCTTGTCGAAAAGTGGACTGCCTAGCACATACAGCCCGCTCGCGGGATACACCGGGTAAAAACCCAGCGAAGAGAAGACATACCACGCCGACATCTGACCGCAGTCCTCATTGCCGCTAAGTCCATCCACACTGTCCTTATACAGTTGCTTAACGATGTATCGCGCCTTCTCCGCCGTCTGCCATTGACGGCCCGCATAGCTGTAAAGATAGATCGTTTGATGACCCGGTTCGTCACCATGTGCATATTGGCCGATCAAACCCGCGATATCCGGCGGGGCCTTGGGATCGGGCGGCGCCGCCAGGGTGAACAACGAATCGAGCCGTTTCGCAAAAACCCGCTCGCCCCCCATCAGCTTCATCAACCCGCCCACATCTTCGGGTACCAGCCAGAGATATTGCCAGTGATTCCCTTCACTCAGATCATTGATCCACGGCCGCGACGATTTCACCGGATCGAACACCGGGTCCCAGCTGCCATCGGCCCTCCGCGCCCTGAAAAACTTCGTCCCCGGGTCCCAATACTGTTTATAATTCTGAAAACGCTGATGAAATTCGGCATAGTCGGCCTTCAACCCCATCTTCTTCGCCATCAACGCCGCGCTGGCATTGCTGATCGAATATTCGAGCCCCCGGGCCACGGACTCATTCACCTTGTCAGATGGAATAAATTGATGCTCCCTGTCATAAGCCATCCCGCGATAATCGCTTTGCATCGTACCCTTGATGGCCGCCCAGGCCTCGCTCGTATCGAAACCGCGATACCCCTTGAGATACGCCTCAGCAATCACCTGCACGCTGCTCACACCCGGCATGGTATGGGTCTCACAACCTTCCAGGTGCCAGACGGGTAGTATGCCCTGCTGCCTGTCGATCGCCAGAAAGGAGTTGACGATATCGTTCACCCGCTCCGGCTGGACCAGTGTATAAAGCGGGTTTAACGCCCGGTACGTATCCCAAAGGCTAAACGTCGTATAGTTCTGGAACGGCGCATGCCGGTACACCTTTTTGTCCGTCCCCAGGTAGTCCCCGTTGTGATCATTGTACAACATCGGGTCGATCATCGTATGAAAAAGCGCCGTGTAGAAGATCGTCTTATCGGTATCCGAAGAGGTCTCGACGTTGATCTTCTCCAGCTCCCGCTCCCATTTCTCATCCGCCGCCCTGGCGACCTCATCGAAGCCCCAGCCGGGGATCTCGGCATCGATATTGGCCAGCGCATTATCGGCGCTCACCGGCGAAAGACCGATCTTTAGCTCTACCATCCGCGGCGCCTGGTTGGCAAAGGTGATCTGCCCCTTGATCGCCCTTCCACGCCCACTGTCGGCCCCGACACTGACGCTATCGTTAAATACCTCGAACCGCGCTATCGGCG
>DASZOW010000383.1:0-8342 GCA_035550615.1 Puia sp. | reverse complement strand
ATCGCTGTAGGCGTTGATGTTGAACCTGGTTCCCAGGACCATCACACTCATGTCGCCATGTTGGGATGCCGACTTGATATGCACCCTGAAAGGTCTGTCTTTCGCCTGTGGTAAAGTATGGTCTACCTCGAAATATGCTTCTCCTTCCAGGGTCACCTCCCGCTCGGCTCCGTTGAAGGACACCGGGTAAGTCAACGAGGACACTGAGTTAAGCCATACCTTTGTTCCGTCAGAAAGCGTCAATTGATACCATCCTCCCTTCGGAGTACTTAGTGTATTATAGGTCATCTCCTCACGGCCAGCCGGCCTGGCGGCATCGCCGGCAATCGACGTATAAGATAGCTGCCCGTTGCCCAGCTTTTGTACATGGGAATTGCCCTGACTGGCCAGCACCCCGTTATGCAGACTGTCCAGGATAAGGGTTGTGCCATTTGCCAGCGTCAGCCTTGCCCTGGTACTACCGGGGGTAATATCACCCCGAACCTCCGGCTTCAAAGTCCTTGCAATAGCAGGAACCTTGTCGGCCCGCCGCTGATAAAGCATAAAGTAAGCCGCTGTACATACCGCTACCAACACAACGGCTGCAGCAGCCCAACGCAATATGACGGGAATACGCCGCAACGACCGCCGTGACTTCTGATCCTGTCTGATCTGCCCGGACAAATAAGCTTGCAGACGTCTTCGCATTTCTTCCGGTCCCTCCGTCTCATGGCTATGCAACTTGAGGTCGCCCGTGATCCTGGACTCGAGGAACGCCAGATGTTCCGGCTGCTCGATCATTTCCAATAAAATAAGCTCATCTTCAGCGGAGAGATCTCCGGCAAGATACCGGTCTAATAGAATGGTAAAGGATTGTTGCTCCATGGTATGCGTATAATATGCTATTAAAGACGCATACTGGCCGGCGGTGGGTGGGTCTACAGTAAGATTTTTTCAAAAAAAAGAAGAAGGAAGAAGGTGTTTCCGCCATGACTTTTTAAATACCCCCTTAAAAAATGGAGGCCTTTAACAATATGTTCTTTGACGGTGTTTCGGGAGATACCAAGTTGGCGGCTTATCTCTTCATGAGACATTCCTTCGAGCCGGCTGAGCCGGAATACCTGCTTACGCTGGGGCGGCATCAGGTCGATGCCTCTGTTGATGATGTCGTAAGACTCTTTATAAGCGAACTGCTGATCCGGAGAGGGCGCCCCCTCGATGATGTCTTTCGCCGGCTCGACAACATACAAGCCACGCTTTTTTCGCAAAGCTGAAATAATGACATTACGCGCGACGATAAAAAGGAAATTCTCGAAATTATCCAGGCTGGGAAGGCTTACCCGGCTGTTCCATATCTTCATAAATATGTCCTGCGTTGCTTCCTCAGCCTGCTGAACCGAGCGGGTATAGACCAGGGACTGCGTATATATATTATTCCAATACTCATCCACCAGGCGGGCAAATGCATGTTCATCTCCTTGGGCAGTCCTTCTTAAAAGAGAGCTCACTTCAGTGCTACTCAACCTGGATTTTGCTGGCAAGCCTAAATTAGCTTTGGTTCACAGATCAATATTAATAAAAAAATATATTTCCGAAAAGAAAAAGACGTTTTAGATTAGAGGGTCAGCACAGACACTTTGTATAAACCGGGTGCTTCGACCAAATGCTTTGCCACCCCATTCCCTGCCACCTGTTCCAGTTCTGGAATGTAAAACCAGGCAGGCTCCGCTGAAAAATCCCCATTCGCCATCGCAGTGTAATAATGTCTGCCCGGAATATCCGCTGTGTAATCGCTTCCGGACTCATCTCCATTCAACAGCCGGATCGTTTCCCTCTGCCCACCCTTCATGGTTCCCTCCAAAACTTGCCTCACCACGGCCACATCGTCTTTATGCACAGGCCGGAACTTCAGCTGCAGATGGATACCGCTGCCTACAAATTCATCTTCCCCCGTCTGCACGATGATGCCATAACAGTTCTTGTCTTTCTCTTTATACCTGATCTCAATTTCATACTTTACCAACGTCACCGTATCCATATTTTTTTCACCTTCCTTCAAAATACCCCGCACTTTGCCTGTTCCCCGGTATTACTGTATCAGCCGTAAAGGATAGCGTAGCAGAGCTCTCTTCTGCATCGAATTAGTCAAGCATTCCCTTTGCTTCAAGCTTCTCTCTAACAATATGCGGTTGTCGTTGGAGTAGCGTTGCTACTGCCTCTACATTTTTGCACTTCAGATAGACTCTTTCAAGTATCAAATATTCCTTTTGGCTCCAATATTCGTAGGCTCTCGGATAGTTATTCTTTATTGACGTTTCCTGAGGAGTATAATGCTTATCCGTTCTGACAGGAAGCTCTTCTACATTTATTCTCTCTTCGTGAATAAGCGTTATAATTTCGTCTTTACTCATTGAAGGTTGGTGAATGACTGTCGCTTTTTTTTCAGCACTTGGACTTCCAGCTAAACTCTCTCTATTCGAAAGATGGAAATGCCACTCATTTTCGCCCCTTTCATTAGTAGTAAAAGCACATTGGGGTATCACCTTCATAAGTACATTTGCGTCTCTCAATCGTGACAAAAATTTTCTGAAATGGTAGCCCTGATGACGATCTTTTTCAATCAACCCCTTTCTTGCCAGCATTTCATAAACATCAGTAGTCCTTGCATCCTTCATGCCAGTCTGGCGAAGGAACTCTTGTATAGCAGCGCTTATTCTTTTCGCCCGCTGAAAATCTTCTTGAGTAAACGTCATAAAGATAAAGTTTACTGCAATTTAAAAAAGTTTCACGACACCCAAATACGGACCTTTCTTCACGCTTCCCGATAAGTGCAGGATATTTTAAGGGCAGAAAGTACAGATCATTTTATCCGTATTTGCAAATATTTGAGCCAATCGAATCGGGCAGATCTTTGCTATCTTTTATGATCCTTGAAGCTACAAGATATGAAGCGGGCTGGTCGGAGTGAGTATGCCACCTTTGAAGATTTAAAATCGGCGCCCTTAGTACAATTCCGTGGGAAGCTCCATCACAGAAATGATCTTACCGTTAAAAGTTGTCTTATCGAGTGAAACGATGGCTTGCCTGGCTTGTGAAGACACCGGCATGCAAATCTCCCCACTTCTTAGCGACCGGCCATCCAGGGCATTTCTATTCACCATGGCATAGTCGACATTACCGTATTGAAAGAACAGCTTTCTCAATTCAGCGTCGGTCGTATTCAAGCTAATATTGGATATCCTGATATTCATGAATATCCTATTTGGAGGCGATCTTAATAAACTCCTGGCCATTAAAGATCCGGGATAGATTTAGATCCTTCGATCGCCTGTATTCTTCCATCTTGTTTACAGTTACGATACGCCAGAAATTCTTTTTCTTCAGTTCTAAAAAATCGGGTGCTTTAATAAAAACACCTTCCACTGTTCTTGCTTTGAGAACGATCTTCGAGAAGTTGTCCGATTCGGAGCTAATAATACGCTCTATCTGCTCGATGGTCATAATGAAATTTATTTGTGTTACTTAAGAATTGGCTATACTGCGCAAAATATCTTCCGTCATACTGCCGCTACTTCCACATAAGCATTCATGAAAAGGATATGATTCAACTTTTTGACCGCGTTTTGTGCATTCAGCCTGTCCATTTCAATAAATCCAAACCGAAGCGAACGACCTGTCTTCTCATCGCGTTCGATATGTGAAAATTGCACGCTGCCGAAAGGCAGGAACAAACGGGCAAGTTGATGCGCCGTCGTCATTTCGCTTAGATTGCCGATGTAGATCTGCATAATGGAAGATTTAATGAGGAAACTTATATGTGCGAGCTGACGATAAGATGAAAAGGCAGATCAGAC
Source organism: Puia sp. (assembly GCA_035550615.1). Classification (GTDB taxonomy): domain Bacteria; phylum Bacteroidota; class Bacteroidia; order Chitinophagales; family Chitinophagaceae; genus Puia. Next base: position 4,509 of record DASZOW010000383.1, on the reverse strand, counting down.
TATAAGGAGCCAATAAAGAGGAAAGATACCAATTAATCCCGGTACCAGCAAATATTAGTTGTTAATCCCCGTCAAACGGTCAGGTTCACACACGTGAACTTCCACCCGATGCTCTCCTTCGCCGCTGTCCAGGTCTATCGCCGTCTCTTCCATGCGTCTGCCATCCACGATCCACCAGGTTCTTCCCGGCTGCCGCTCCTGGACAACGGTGATGGCATAGGTGGCAGCGCCGTAACGATAAACAATGCTTACCGACGGCCACTCCAAAGGAAAACAAGGTTGGAAAGTCAACCGGCCGTTGCTGAGCCGCATCCCCAGCAAGCTACCCGTAACAAATTGATAGGTCCAGCCTGCCGAACCCGTATACCAGGTCCAGCCGCCCCTGCCTTCGTTACCGGCCCCGGCATATACATCACCCGCCATCACGTATGGTTCCACTTTATACCTATCAACCGACGCCGGATCGGAACCATGGTTTAGCGGTTGGATCATGCTGAACAATTCCCAGACCTTTTCCCGGTCGCCCAGTTCGGCGAAGGCCATCAACGTCCACACTGCCGCATGCGTATATTGACCACCATTCTCCCGGACACCCGGCAGATATCCCATGATATAGCCCGGGTTCAGGCCTGACGTGTTAAAGGCCGGAGTCAAAAGCCGGATCAGCTTCAGGGGACGGCTTACGAGGTATTTGTCGAGCGAAGCCATAGAGATACCGGCCCGGGTAGCATCGGATGCTCCGGATAAAACGCTCCAGCTTTGAGCGATGGCGTCGATCCGGCATTCCTGGTTTTGCGCCGACCCAAGCGGCGTGCCATCGTCGAACCAAGCCCGAAGCCACCACTGCCCGTCCCAGGCGGATGCCGCAATGTCGGATCGTAATAGCCCTGCGACGGTCCGGCAGGTCTCGGCATAAGGTATGTCGCCGGAACGAGTCGCCACGGCGCTGAAACGGATCAGCACATCATAAAGGAAGAATGCCAGCCAGACGCTTTCGCCGCGACCCTGGCTGCCAACCTTATCCATCCCGTCATTCCAATCGCCCGAACCCATAAGAGGAAGCCGGTGTTCCCCGAACCTCAGACCACGTTGTATAGCACGTTTACAATGTTCGTAGAGGCTTCCTTCCAGGCTCCCGCTTGCGGGCAGGTCATAAACGGAATCCTCATGCGGTTGCAGCGTCCGGCTTTCAAGGAAACCTGCCCTTTCGTTGAGAATATCCGTATCGCCCGTCACCTCGATATAACGAGCCACCGCATAAGGCAGCCAGAGGAGATCGTCAGAACAGCGTGTCCTGACGCCGCGGCCTTCGGGCGGGTGCCACCAGTGCTGCACGTCTCCTTCCGCAAATTGTCTCGATGCACTGAGGAGCAGCTGGTCTCTTGCCATAGACGGTCGTATAGCCAATAAAGCCAGGACGTCCTGCAGCTGATCCCGGAACCCGAATGCGCCGCCGGACTGGTAAAACCCGCTACGGGCAAAAAGCCGGCAGGCGATCGTCTGGTAAAGAAGCCAGCCGTTCGCCATGATATTCAGCGCAACGTCGGGCGTCGTCACCTGCACCGTGGTCAACAGATCTTTCCAGTAATCCTTTACCTCGTCGAGCGAACCGTATACGCCGGCGCTGGTAGAAAACTGCCGGATCAGCTCCAGGGCCGCCTGCTGACTTTCGCCGTTGCCTAACTGGAAGATGATCTCCTTTTCTTCTTTGTCCAGCAGATCGCATCTCACCTGTATGGCGGCACACGGGTCCAGGCCGGCTCCGCTATTACCGGAAAGGTTCTTGCGAGCCATCGCTTCGGGATCTTCCAGCATTCTGTTCCTTCCGATGAATTCCCTCCTGTCTGCCGTAAAGCTCAACATCGCGCCGTCGGTCCTGAAAAAGGTTACCCGGTCTGCAAACGACGTATTATACCTGTTCCTGAAAAACAGCGTATTGCCCTCCGGGCCCTGCTCCGAAAGGACGTGCATATCGGTTTTCGACCGTAAATCTCCCAGGATGATCCCGAGGTAGCCGGTAATGGTCAACCTTCGATCCCCGCCGGACCCATTCCTGATCTTAAGCAGGAAAAATTTCACGGGCAGCGACTTGTCCACGAACACCGTAAATTCGGAGGTTATCCCGTTTTCAGTAAGGATAAAACTCGAATAGCCGAAACCGTGAGTTATCCGGTATGGCGCCGCCCCGCGCACCGGGTACGGAGCAGGTGACCAGAATTCTCCCGTTTCCTCGTTCCGGAGATAAAAGGCCTCTTCTCCGCCATCACTCACCGGATCATTGCTCCAGGGAGTCAGCCGGTATTCGTGTGCATTGACGGCCCAGGTATAGGCAGAACCACTTTCCGACACCACCGTGCCGAAGCCCGGATTCGCCAGGACGTTGACCCAGGGCGCGGGGGTCGTCCGTTTGCTGTCGGTGATGATCCTGTATTCTTTTCCATCTGCAGAAAAGCCTCCGGTGCCATTGAAGAACAATAACTTTTCGATGCTGGCCGGCATGCCGGGGAGAGCCCGGAAAGGCAAAGCCTTTGTCTCCAGTAAGGAAGGCATGATCTTGCCCTTATGAGATCGTTCCAGTTGCTCCGGCAGAGTGCCCTGGTTATCGTGCAGGATCAACCGGGCCACGCTTTCGAACAGGATCCTGTCTTCCGTCGGGAGCTGGTCGGCGGGCCTTACGAAAATGGCGCCCGGCTTACTGTAGGCGCCGGTCACCGCTTCAGAGGAGATCAGGCCCTGGATCCTTTCCTGCAAGGCCTGCCGGTAGGAGCCAAAATCCTCGTTCCAGATCATCAGGTCCACGGATAATCCCTGTAGCCGCCAGTAAGCATGTGCCCGTATCAGTTGCTTGACAAGATCCAGGTTATCCGGGTCATAGACGTGCAGCAGCACGATGGGTAGATCGCCGGAGACGCTATACCCCCAAAGACCCGACTGGCCCCGTAGATTATTATGGAGTGTCGTCGCCCCGGCGCGGAAGGTACGGTCGGGATAAATGATGTAAGCCGCAAGCCTGTTGTAGAGCTGCGCGTCGGATTCGGAGGCGTTGATCTGGCGCAGCAAGACCTGGCTATGTGTCCAGGAGAGCTCGAGCGCACGGCTTCTTAAATAGGGATCCCGGTATTTATGCAAGAGGTTTTCGCAGGTTTCCCTCGTTTCGGCGATCCCATAGATCAGATCGATAGTGGCTGTCTTACCCGGGTTTATCCGGACGCGATAGCGTATCGACAAGATCGGGTCCAGCACGGCCCCCTGACTGTTGGACAGCTGATCCTGGCCCATCGCCCGGGGATGAGCCAGGGTATTTCCCCTGCCGGTGAACTCCATCCGGTTGGTCTCGCAAGAGACGGCGTCCACCGTTGTGTCGTGCGCCTGCATCAGGTGGAAAAGCCAGGGAGGTGTTTCCTCCCGCGACCGGGGACGCCGGGTACAAAGGATGGCCTCATGTTCCGGAAATATCTCGGTTTCCACGAAAAGGTTGCCAAAGGCGGGATGCGCTTCATCGGACGCCTGGCTGGCCAGAACCACTTCGGCATAGCTCGTGACTTCGAGTATCTTTATCGAGGCGGTCCTGTTGGTAATGCTGACCTTCCTTATTTCGGTATCGTCCTCGGGAGAGATCACTATTTCGGTCCGGGTATGAATACCCTGGTCCTGCCGCCGGAATTCGACATGCCCCTGGGAGAAGAGGCATTCATATTCTTTGGCGGGATGGAGTGTCGGTTGCCAGGTATTCGACCAGAAGACGCCATTCGAGAGGTCTTTGATATAACAAAAGATACCGTGGTTGTCCCTGGTCGTATCTTCCCGCCAGCGGGTAACGGCCAGTTCGTTCCAACGGCTGTAGCCGCCGCCGGAATTGGTGATCATTACCTGGTATCGGCCGTTGCTCAGCAGCTGAATGGCGGGAACGGGCGTATTCGCGGCGGTGATCCGGCGAACCGGCATTTCTTCGGTAACGGTATGGGTCTCGGCCAGGTCGGTCGTTTGTGTATACAATAGGGCTGTCCTTGGCTCACGCTCCTGCAGCAGGAGATCGGTGGCCTGGAAGCGGAGGTCGGCGAGGAAACGGCGCTGCATGGGTTTGTCCAGGAGCAGGCAGGCCAGCGCCAGCAGGCTCATTCCTTGGTGGTGCACCATAAAGCACTGCACGATAGCCTGGTCTTTTCCTCTTGGCAGGCGTCCCGGTGTAAAGTCGATGGATTCATGGAATCCGTATCTGCCATCGGCGCCCATCGAAGCCAGCCGTTGCAGGTTCGCACAGGCCTTCGCAGGCGCTACCATCAAGGCCAGCATAGTTGCGTAAGGCGCGATCACCAGATCGTCCTTCAGACCACGCTTCAATCCGAGACCGGGAATGCCGAAAGCCCGGTACTGGTAGTTCAAACCCGCATCAACCATATTATAGGCAGCCTCAGAAATGCCCCATGGCACCCCTTGCTGGTGGGCATAATCTATCTGTGATTTTACGGCGGCTGCGTTGGTCTGCGACAGCAGGGTATTGTCGTAGCT
>DASZOW010000382.1:0-18865 GCA_035550615.1 Puia sp. | reverse complement strand
GGTGGCATTCGGGGACGTGGTGTTGGGGGAGGTGGCAGTCGGGGCCGCGGCGTTCGGGGAGGTGGCATTCGGGGTCGGGGCATTCGGTGATGTGGCATTCGGGGCCGCGGTTGCCGACCAGATCTCGCGGTAGCGGTCGGTGAGATCGCTCATGATTCCCACCGCTTTGGACATTATGGAATTCTTAGTTAAAATCCAACTGGCGTCGGTGACCAGCCGCATTTCCTCTGGCGAAAGTTGTAGATTTGCAGGATTCATCGCTTAAAGATACAAAGCGCATAAAGATATAATTAAACGCCCCGTGCTTAACCGCCTGTTCAAAAAGCTGGACATCCTGATCATCAAGGCCTTTATAGGGCCATTTATTGCGACCTTTTTTATCACGACGTTTGTTTTGGTGCTGCAGTTCATGTGGCTGTATATTGATGACGTTGTCGGCAAGGGGCTCGACACTTTCACGGTCCTGCGGTTTTTGATGTATACGGCGGCGACGATGGTTCCGCTGGCCCTGCCGCTGGCGGTGCTGCTGAGCAGCATCATGACGCTCGGCAACCTGGGCGAGACATACGAGCTGGTAGCGATCAAGAGCGCGGGGATCTCGCTGCTGAGGTTTCTCCAGCCGCTTGCCGTCGTGAGCCTGTTCATCACGGTCATTGCTTTTTTCTTCAACAACAATATTCTGCCGATCGCGAATCTGAAGATGCAGACGCTCAAATACGATATCATCGTCACCAAGCCGGCGTTCGATATCAAGGAGGGGGTGTTTTTCGACCGGATAGAGGGTTTTGTGATCAAGATCGGGAAAAAAGAAAAGGACGATTCGACGATCCGCAACGTAGTCATCTACGAACAGAACAACAACGGGCAGGTGGATAACATGATCGTCGCCGATAGCGGGACCATGGTGGTGACGCCGGATAAACAGGATCTGATCTTTACGCTGAAGAGCGGCTGGCGTTACCAGGAGAAGGGCGACCGCAACGTCAGCAATGGCACGGAGCTCGTGCGGATGGGTTTTAAGGAGTATAAGAAGGTCATGGACTTGAGCTCCTTTAAGATGAATCGGACGGATGACAGTACCTTTAAGAACAACTACCAGATGCTGACCATACTGCAGTTAGGTCGCACAATCGATTCGCTGAAGAAGGTGGATCAGTCGTATATCACGCAGCTCGACCGGCCTTATCGCAGGATGCTGAAGTTCCCGAATTATCTCGATACGGCGAAGCTTTGGGCGGCGGCGGCGGGCGATACGGCGCAGGATACGCATTTGTATAAGCTCGCGTGGGCGCGGGATTCGCTGCATAGGCTTTGGGCCAGGGATCGGAAGATACTGGATTCGGTGGAGAAAGAGCAGAAGGCGGCGGTTGCGGCGGCGGCTGCGGCTGCGGCGGCCAAAAAGCGGGATAAGGGGAAGTCGGGGGGTACGGCGGGCGCGGGGAATGGTGGAGATTCGGCTAAGCGGGCAGGTGGAGGCGTGGCTAAGGCGGGAGGCGCTGCTACGGCAGGAGGCAAACCCGACACGGGAGGCGCTGCTACGGCGGGAGGCAAACCCGACACGGGAGGCACTGCTACGGCAGGAGGCACACCTAAGGCAGGAGGCGCGGCCTCACCTACACCCACACCGGTAAATGTCCCGAACCTGACGATTGCCGGCGCTCCGGTGACCAAAGATCCGCCGCAGGTCATGCTCAACGACCTCATCCCCGACAGTCTCCGGTTGACAACGATCAATGGGGCTATAGAGGTCCTCAATACCACCCGGAACGAGCAAGCGGTGCCGTTGCAACTTTTCCTGGCGCAGAAGCGCAACCTGCTACAGCATCAGATGGCCTGGCACGAAAAGATCACGCTGGCCGTCGCCTGTATGGTCATGTTCCTTATCGGCGCTCCACTAGGCTCTATCATCCGGAAAGGCGGTATCGGTATGCCGCTGGTCTTTGCGGTCATCTTTTTCGTGATCTTTTTCCTGCTCAACAACTTCGGTAAAAAGCTCGCCAACTCGGAGGTGCTCACGCCGGCCAATGGGCTCTGGCTGGCGACGTATGTGCTTACCCCGATGGGTATCTTTTTGATCTACAAGGCGCTCCACGATTCGCAGCTGTTCAACAAGGAATTTTATTTTCGCCTCAGCCGGCGGATCCGGTCGCTGATCATGAAAGGGAGGAAAAAGGAGCCGGCTTCCATGCCGTGACGGTGCGCTCGTACCGATTTATTTGCGGGTTCGTCGGCCAAACTGTAAATTGTCGAAAATCTTCTCCATGCGATTTCTCACCTTACTCCTGCTGTTCCCGCTGGCCGTCGTCCACGCCCAGGAACCGAGCCAAGGTATCCATTTCGAACACGGACTGAGCTGGTCCGCGATCCAGGCCAAGGCCAAAGCGGAAAACAAATACATCTTCGTAGACTGCTTCACGACCTGGTGCGGCCCCTGCCGATACATGACGACGAAAATCTTTCCCCAAAAGGCATCCGGCGACTACTTCAACGACCGCTTTGTCAGCGTCGCCATCCAGCTCGACACGACGTCCAAGGATACCGGCGACATCAAGGCCTGGTACGCCGACGCTCACGCCATCGCCAAAGAATATCACGTCAACGCCTATCCGACCTACCTGGTCTTTGCTCCCGATGGTCATATCGTCCACCGGCTGGTCGGCTCCCGGATCGATGCTAAAAGATTCATCGCGGATGTGGCCGAGGCCTTCGACAGCACCAAACAATACTATACGCTCATCGGCGAGTATGATAGAGGCCGGCGGGATAGCGCCTTTCTGCATCGTCTCGCCCTGCAATGTGTCAACGCATATGAGATGGAGCGCGGCAAACCGGTGATCGAGGCTTATCTTTCCACCCAACACGACCTGCTCACCCGCGACAACATCATACTCCTCGTGCGTTCCATCACTAAAAGCACGGATAAATACTTCTCTGTGCTCACGGACCATGCCGCCGAGATCGACAAGGTGATGAACGGCCCGGTGGCTGCCAAGGTCGTCCGGGATATCTATCTCAAAGAAGGCGCCGGACAATCTGTGGGGGATAACCGCCCGCCCAATTGGAAGGCCTTACATGCCAGGATCGCTGCGCATCTGCCCGCCGAGGCGGACGAGCTCACCGCCCGCATCAAGGTCAACTATTACCGCGACAAGAAAGACTGGCCCAAATTCGAAACGGCCATGGTCGCCTACATGAAAGGATATGGCGCTAAAATGAGCGACATGGATCTCAACAATATCGCCTGGGCGGTCTTTCAGAACTGCCCCGATATGACCTGTGTTGCTGATATCCTCGACTGGAGTAAACACCTTAGCGAGACCAACAACCCCGCGTACCTGGATACATACGCCAACATTCTTTATAAGCTGGGGAAAAAGGAGGACGCCATCGCGCTCGAGGAAAAGGCGCTGAGCATCGACGCCTCGGACAAGGCGAATTACCAGGCCACCATCGATAAAATGAAAAAAAGCGAAAAGACATGGAACTGATCCGCGGCTGCAGGGGCCGCGATTTCATGCACCGAGTGAAAATCGTTTCTTGCCTCTTACTGGTCCTGGCATTGGGCGGCTCCGTTCAGGCTCAGGGGGTGCATTTCGAGGATGGGTTAAGCTGGGCTGACATCCAGGCGAAGGCAAAGGCCGAGAATAAATACATCTTCGTGGATGGGTTCACGACGTGGTGCGGCCCATGCCGGTTCATGCGCGATAATATCCTGACACAACCCGAGGCCGGCGCTTTTTTCAACGACAAATTCATCAGCGTCTCGGTGCAGCTCGACACTACGGCACGGGACGACAGAGCGGTGCGCAGCTGGTATCGGGATGCTCATGCCCTTATGACGCAGTACAATATCCGCGCCTTTCCGACATTTCTTGTCTTCTCGCCCGAGGGACGGCCTTTGCAGCGCATCGTGGGCAGCCGCAATACCGCCCTGCTGTTTATCTCTGCTGTGGAAGAATCCTTCGACAGCACGAAGCAGTATTATACAAAGCTTCAGCAGTATCGCGATGGCCGGCGGGATAAAGATTTTCTCCGCAAGCTTGCGCTTCAGGCGGTGCAGGTCTACGATCTGGACAATGGACGAGAGGTTGCTAATGCTTATCTGGCAGGGCAAACCAATCTTTTTAACCGCGGGGCGCTGGAAGTGCTGGCAAAATATACGGAGAGCAGTGGCGATGCCAGGTTTAGCCTGTTCGTCGAACATGCGGCGGAGATCGATTCGGTCCTCGGGGCCGGCGCGGCGGAGCAACATGTCAATGAAACGCTGGTGAGAGATTATGTGGAGCCGGCATTTGGCGGTGGATATGAGCCGAATTGGAAGTCGATCAAACGGCAGATTGCGGGCCGATTCCCGGCGCAGGCCGAAGAGGCCACCGCGCGTGGGAAGATCATGTATTTCCAGATGAAGCGGATGTGGAGTTCTTTTCGGGAGGCGGTAGCTGCGTATATGCAGCAGTATGGCGCTCATGCTTCGCCGGAAGAGATCAATGGCTTTTCGCTGGCGATCTTCAAAAATTGCTCCGATAAGAAATGTCTCACACAGGCGCTGGAATGGTCGAAACGGACATTCGCGGACAAGGACAATCCTTATTTTATGGAGACTTATGCCAGCCTGCTTTACCGGCTGGGGAACAAGGATGATGCCATTGCGTGGGAGCAGAAAGCCCTCGACGCTGCCGGCCCGCGAACCAAAGCGCATTACCAGGAGACCATCGGCAAGATGCAAAGAGGGGAGAAGACGTGGGATTAGGCCGGGGGCGCCAGGCTACAACGGCACATTTGCGGGGAGGGCCGTATTGCGTGGCGGTCTGCCAAGTGTGATTTTCTTATCTTTGCGATCTATCAAAAATTACCCGCAATGCAAGCTTGGAAAGACTACCAGGACCAGCACAAAGACCGTTTTCTCAGCGAGCTCCTCGAGCTCTTGCGCATCCCCAGCGTCAGCGCCCGTAGCGAACACAAACCGGATATGTTAGCATGTGCGGAAGCCGTCAGGCAACGTTTGCTCGACGCGGGTGTCGACAAGGCCGAGATCTACCCCACCGCGGGTCACCCGGTGGTATACGGGGAAAAGATCGTCGACAAGCGCAAACCCACTGTTCTCGTCTATGGCCACTACGATGTGCAACCCGCCGATCCGTTGGAACTTTGGCATAGCGGGCCTTTCCAACCGGTGATCAGGGACGGGAAGATCTATGCCCGCGGCTCGGCCGATGACAAAGGGCAGTTCTTCATGCATGTCAAGGCCTTCGAGACGATGATCAAAACGAACTCGCTGCCCACCAACGTAAAATTTATTATCGAAGGGGAGGAGGAGATCGGTAGCCCCAACCTGGCCACCTTCGTCAGCACCCATACGGACCTGCTCAAGGCCGATGTCATCCTGATCAGCGACACCGCCATGCTGAGCCTCGACACGCCATCCATCGACATCGGCGTCCGCGGCCTGAGCTATATCGAAGTGGAGGTCACCGGTCCCAACCGCGATCTGCATAGCGGCGTCTATGGCGGCGCGGTGGCTAACCCCATTACCATCCTGGCGAAGATGATCGCCTCGTGTCACGACGCGAACAACCATATCACCATCCCGGGTTTTTATGACGATGTCGTCGAATCGACGTCCGAGGAAAGAAAGCTCATGGCGAGGGCGCCATACAATGAAGTCGAATACAAGAAAGATCTCGGGGTCAGGGAACTCTGGGGCGAGAAAGGCTATTCCACCCACGAACGCACAGGCATCCGGCCTACCCTCGAGCTCAACGGCATCTGGGGCGGCTATACCGGCGAGGGTTCCAAGACGGTCCTGCCATCGAAGGCGACTGCAAAGATCTCGGCGCGGCTGGTCCCCAACCAATCCAGCAAGGTCATCACCGAAAAGCTGATCAATTATTTCCGGCAGATCGCGCCCGCCGGCGTCACGGTCAGGGCGGAAGAACACCATGGCGGAGAACCTTACATGACGCCTATCGACAGCAAGGCCTACAAGGCGGCGGCCAGGGCCATCGAGGCGACCTTCGGCAAAGCGCCCATCCCGGTGCGCGGCGGCGGGAGCATCCCGATCTGCTCGCTCTTCGAGAAACATCTGGGCGTCAAGATCGTCTTTATGGGTTTCGGGCTCGACAGCGACAACCTGCATTCGCCTAACGAGAAATTCGATCTCGCGAACTTCTATAAGGGCATCGAAACGATCCCATACTTTCATAAATTCTTCGGGGAGGATAGATAGTGTCGCAGCCGCAGCGGTATATTGCCCATTTCGACCTGGATGCTTTTTTTGTGAGCGTCGAGTGTCTGAACGATCCCAGCCTCAAGGGCAAACCTTTGCTGGTCGGCGGGCATAGCGAGCGGGGGGTCGTCGCGGCATGTTCTTATGAGGCGCGGAAATATGGCATTCACAGCGCCATGCCGATGAAGACGGCGCTACGGCTTTGTCCGCATGCCACGGTGGTGGGCAATGCCCGGGGCGAGTACAGCCGGTATTCGCGCTGGGTCACGGAGATCATCGCGGCCAAGGCGCCGCTTTTTGAAAAGGCTTCCATCGACGAATTCTACCTGGATCTTACGGGGATGGAACGGTTCTTCGATCCTTATCAATGGACGATCGGGCTGAGGGAGGAGATCATGGGGGCTACCGGTCTGCCAATATCCTTTGCGCTGGCTTCGAACAAGATGATCTCGAAGATCGCCACACAGGAGGCGAAGCCTAACGGTTATATACAGGTGCCGCCGGGCATGGAGCGGGAGTTTCTCGCGCCGCTGAAGGTCAACAAGATCCCCGGCGTCGGCGACCATACTTACGAGACCCTCAAGGAGATGGGCATCCTCACGATCCGTGATTTGAGCGGGCGGTCGGTGGCGGAGTTGGAAAGCCGCCTGGGCAAATATGGCGCAGAGCTGTGGAATAAGTCGCAGGGCATCCATACTTCCGAGGTCGTGCCGTATCACGAGGCAAAATCGATCTCCACGGAAAATACCTTTGAAGAGAACAAGACGGACATGGATTTTCTCATGACGGAACTGGTGCGCATGACCGAACGTGTGGCCTATGAGCTCCGCCAGGATAACAAGACGGCGGGGTGCATCGCGGTGAAGATCCGGTACCCCGATTTTGAAACGACCTCAAGGCAGGTGGCGATTCCCTATACTTTTTATGACGATGAGCTGATCGCCAAGGCCAAGGAGCTTTTTCACAAGCTTTACCGGAAGGGCCAGCCGATCCGGCTGCTGGGGGTGAGGTTGAGCGAGCTGACGTCGGAAGCGGTCCAGACGAATCTTTTTGTCGACACGCGGAAGAAGACGGAGCTTTATAAGGCGATCGACGATGTGAAGAATAAGTTTGGCAAGGATGCGGTGATCAAGGCGGGCGGGATGCGGGAAAATGAGGAGTGAGGGTGGCGGCCCGGGGTGCGCGGTTGGGCTGAGGCGGCGGCAGGTGGCAGAGCGGGCCTGGCATTTGGTAACTTATAGCATGACAATTATAACGGCGGATACGGTTGAACATTTTGCGACCATCGAGCGGCTGGCCCGGCGGATCGTGCCGGAATTTTATGCGACTTTTTTTGGGCGGCCGACAGGCGAGTACCTTGTAGAGAGCGGGCATACGGCCGTGGCGCTGGCGATACAGGCGGACCGCGGGTACCGGCATTTTCTGATCGAGCATGACGGCAGTCCGGTGGGATATTTTTCGCTGGCGCCGGGTGGATCGGGAGATCGAGGCAGCAGTTTTGCCAAAGCGGAGAGTGTGTTGCTGAGGCATTTCTATGTCCTTGCGGAGTTTCGGGGCAAGGGATTGGGGCAGTTAGCCATGCATTTTATCGACGGGCAAGTGGCAAAGATGGGGGCGCGCAGGATCGAGCTGTTCGTCCTCCGCGAGAATAGTGCGGCGGTGGGGCTTTACCGAAAAAATGGATTCATTGTGGTCGAAGAGGTTCTTACGCGGCTGGGAAATGGCGCTGTGCTTGAAGATTATCTAATGCGGAAAGAGGTTGAGAATTAGGTAGTTGGGGAAAGGTTTGAAAAAATTTAACAAATAAGTCTACTGGAATGATAGGGAATTAATATCTTTATCACCCCGTTTGCGGCCGGGGTTGATGTTTAAGGCGGTCGTGGGGCGGGATCCGGTGGTGCGCGGACAGTGAAAGCCGACGATAGTCGGGCAGAGGAAACGGGTGGTGCGCAGGTGGCGGAGGCCGGTGATGCGCGAATGATGAAGACCCGGCGGTGCGCGGCTGGAGAGATCCGGCGAAGGGATTGCCGGTATTGCTAACACAAAATAAAACCAAGTATATGAGTTTACGTCTCGGGGACAAAGCTCCCAACTTCAAGGCCAAGACATCGATTGGTGAAATCGACTTTTATGAATATCTGGGTGATTCGTGGGGAGTCCTGTTCTCCCACCCTGCCGACTATACTCCGGTGTGTACGACGGAATTGGGCCGGACGGCGCAATTGAAGGACGAATTTGCCAAACGCAATGTGAAGGTCCTGGCGTTGAGTGTCGACCCCGTGGACAAGCATCTGGGCTGGATCGGCGACATCAACGAAACGCAGAAAACCAAAGTGGAGTTCCCGATCATCGCGGACGACGATCGCAAGGTCAGCACCTTGTATGAGTTCATCCATCCGAACGCTTCGGCTACGGCTACGGTTCGCAGCCTGGTCGTCATCGGACCGGATAAGATCGTGAAGCTGATCATCACTTACCCCGCTTCTACGGGCCGCAACTTCAATGAGGTGATCCGCGTAATCGACAGTCTGCAGCTGACCGCCAACCACAGCGTGTCTACGCCGGCCGACTGGAACCAGGGCGAAGATGTGATCGTCGCCGGGACCATCAGCACGGAAGATGCGAAGAAGAAATTCCCGAAAGGGGTTCGCGAGGTGAAGCCGTATCTGCGTTATACGCCGCAGCCGAATAAATAAGGCGGTGGAATGCCGAATGAATAAGGCGGCAGAAAGCCGAATGAATATTCGGGCGAAGTGAAGATTTAACAAGCGAAGCAAAGATTTATCGAGCCGCCCCCGCAGGGGGCGGCTCTGTATTTGGCTCCCTCCCGGAGCGATGGTCCATGGGGAAAGGCGTTTGCCCGCGTCTGTGCCGCGCTCACTCGGACCGGAGGCTACGGACGGGGTTCAGCATCGCGGCTTTCAGGGACTGGAAGCTGACGGTCGCCAGGGTGAGCAGCAGGATGCCCGCGCCGGCCGACGCGAAGATCCACCAGGAAAGGGGCGCGTGATAGGGATAGCTCTCCAGCCACTGGTACATGCCGAGATACGCAAGCGGCATCGCGATGAGGATGGAGAGGGCGGTGAGCTTGAGGAAATCTTTGGACAGGAGGCCCCAGACGGAGAAGATACCTGCGCCGAGGACCCTCCTGACGCCGATCTCTTTGGTCCGCTGTTCTGCGACAAAAGCGGCAAGCCCGAACAGCCCGAGACAACTGATCAGGATCGCGAGCGCTGTGAACACGGAGGCGAGGTTGCCGATGCGTTGTTCGGCCTCGAATTTTGCTTCATAAGCTTTATCGACGAAATTATAGATAAAGGGGCTCGCGGGATTGTATTTTCTGAAGATCGGGGCCATCTTGGCCAGCGCCGTGCTCGTGGCCAGCCCGGGTTTGATCCGCACGATGATCTGGCTCGTGTAGCGGCCGCCGCAGAACATCGCGGGTTCGACCTTTTCGTACGGCGAATTACTCACCATATTGGCCGCCACCCCGATGATATGATATTTTCTCCCGAACAGGCTAACGGTCTCGCCTACCGGATCTTTGATGCCGATGATCCTGGCCGCGGTGTCGTTTAGGATCATGGCGTTGCTGTCCGTCGGATATTCACGTGAAAAGTCGCGGCCCTGCAGGATCGTCCAGCGGATGGTGCGCCCATAATCGTCGCTGACATTGACATTCCGGAACATGATGGCCTCCTGCGCCGGGGTCTTGCCCCGCCAATGCAGCGCGTTGCCGTTGTCGAACGAGGTGGGCGTCATATCCGAGGCGGCGACATTGTCGGCCAGTCCGTCGGCGATCAGCTCGGTGCGGAGGGCTTCGTAGTGTTTGCCCAGCTCGGGGGTGTTGATGCGTACTGTGAACAGACCCTGGCGGGTGTAACCGACCGGCCTGTCCTTGGTATACATGATCTGTCTGAACACGATGATGGTGCCGATGATGAGGGCCAGCGATACGGTAAATTGGAGTACGACCAGCACCTGGCGCGGGAGGCTGGCATAGCGGCCGCTTTTGAAACTGCCTTTGAGCACTTTGACGGGTTTGAACCGGCTCAGGTAAAAGGCGGGGTAGCTGCCGGCGAGGAGGCCGGTGAACAGCGCAAAGGCGAGGGTGATGAGCCAGAAGAAGGGGGAGGAATATGGTATGTGGAGGTCCTTGGCGGCGAGGGTGTTGAATGCCGGAAGGGCGAGCTGTACGAGGATCAGGGCAATGCACAGCGAGATCAACGACACGAGGATCGATTCGCTTAGGAACTGGGTGATGAGCTGGCTGGTGACAGAGCCGATGGTTTTGCGGATGCCGACCTCTTTGGCGCGTTTTTCGCTACGTGCAGTGCTGAGGTTCATGAAATTTATACAGGCGAGCAGCAGGACAAAGCCGCCAATGATGCCGAAGAGCCAGACGAAACGGATCGCGCCGGTGCCGGCAGGTTTGCCTTTTTCGAAATCGGAGTAGAGATGATATTTGTCGAGGGGATAGATGGCGGCTTCTTCCCGCCAGCTTTTGAAATAGGGGGTCGGTAGCAGGTGGATGCGCTCCGTGGCCTGTTCGGCGGTGACGTTCGGTTGCAACTCCACATATATGTAACCGTTATGATCGTCCCAGTCGGTATTGCTGTTATGATAATTATTCGCGGGGTTGTACCAGGGCATGACGACCTGGATGCCATGGAACGTGGTGTTGTTGGGCAGATCTTCGTATACGCCGCCGACGCGGAAGGGGACCTGGTTATCGGCCTTGATGGTCTGGCCGATGGGATCGTCTTTACCGAACAGGGCGGTGGCGAGGGACTGGTCGATGAGGGCGGTCGTCGGGTCTTTGGCCGCGTCGAGGCTGCCCTGGGTGATACGAAATCCGAACATGACGGGGAGTTCCTGCTGCGCATAGATGGCCGGGGCGCTGACGACCTTGTCCCCGTGGGAGAAGAGGTGGCTGCCGCCGTCGCATTGTAGTGCGGTCCGCTTGAACAGGTCGCCATATTGATTGCGGAGGGCGGGGCCCATGGCCATGGAGACGACGTCGCCGGTGTAGTATTCACCGTGGAAAGATGAGGTGATGAGCCCCTTGGCGAGGCGGGAGTGGTTGGGGGAGTAGTGATCGAAGTCGAATTCGTCGTTGATCCAGAGACCGATGAGGAGGGCGATGGCCATGCCGGTGGCGAGGCCGGTGATGTTTATGATGGTGTAGGCGCGGGCTTTGGTGAGGTGGCGCCAGGCGATGGTGAAATAATTTCTGAGCATGCAATTTTCGCAGCCAATGCGATGCCGGATATGTAAGTGGCTGGTTTTCTTTGGTTTGGCATCGAGGCGGTGGTAGACGGCGTTCGGAATCGATACAGCGGGTGTCCGCTGGTAAATTTTATGATGAATTAAGGAAATAAGGGCGTAAATTTTGGTTGATGATCACGCAACACATTAATCTTAAGCAGGTTCTTTTTGCATTATTAATTTTTTTGGTTGGTTGTGGGCGCGGCGGCAGTAGTGGAAGCAGGGGAAGAGCTTCCGCGGGAGATGCGGAGGCTTCGGGAGGCGGCGCGGAGGCGTCGGCAGGTGGCGCGGTTTCGGGGGCCGCGGGCAGCGCGGTCATTGGGCCAGTGGCTTATGACGTGTATTTCGATAATTCGGCGAGCATGGATGGATATCTTTCCGGGCCGGGGACGGACCTCAAGAATGACGTGCATGCTTTCCTCAAGGATCTGCAGACGCAGGGTATCGCCGACACCATCGATCTCGGCTATGTCAATGACCGGCTCTGTTCGTATCGCCGCAATGCTTCGGCGGCAGAAGTCAATGCGTTTATCCGGACGCTGAATCATGACAGCCTGGTGCGAAATGGTTGCGGGCGCAAGGATTCGTATATGGACGCGATGTTGCAGCAGGTGCTAGGGGCGAACCCGGATCATGTGCATGTGCTGATCTCGGATTATATTTTTTCTATCGGTGTCGGCAATTCGTCGGAGCTTTTGAAACAGCAGGGCGACAATGTGGAAACGGTTTTGTCGTCGGAGCTGCGGAAACGGGATTTCAGTACGATCATTCTTAAATTTAGTTCGGGTTTCGACGGCACCTATTATGTCGAGTCGCGGGGTGGCGGGAATGGGAGTGCGTTGCCGGTGCATGGGATCAGGCGGCCTTATTATATGATGATCTTCGGGTCGGCGCTGCGGATGCGGCGGCTGATGGACTTTTATAAGAGCTCGCGGTTCCGCAGCTTTAGCAGGTTTGAACAAGTTGCTTATTTTTTTGAGCCGGGGGGAGCATCCGCAGGGGGGCGCTCGGGCGGAGGCGCGACAGGCGGAGATGGGCTGGCGGCAGGCGGCCACGGGACGGCGGCAAGGGGGCATGGGGCGGCGGCTAAGCTGATCCGGAAGGACCGGGTCGGGGAATTCGAGATTGTACAGCCCGCCACGCAGCTGGTGATCGACAAGGCGGTGGCGGATAGTGTGGAGTTCCAGTTTTCGGTGGCGGTAGATCTCGACGAGCTGAAGCTGGATGACAAATATCTTACGAACCCGGAGAACTATGACCTGCCGGCGAATTACCGGATCGCGGCGATCCGGCGTAATGACGATCCCGAAGATGAGGCGTTGCGGGGATATTCGCATGTTTTTTTGATCCGGACGAGCGATCTGAAACCGGTGCAGGATGTTTATCTGCGATTGAAGACGATGATCCCTTCCTGGGTTTATTCGGGATCGACGGTCGACGACAGGGACCCTACGGATTCTTTGCAGCAGCGGCAGACGTTCGGGTTTCGGTACCTGGTCGAGGGGATTGCGCGTGGGTATGCGGATAGGTATAGGAATACGAATTTGTTTTCTTTGAATATACAGGTGAGCCAGGGAACGGCGACGGCGGGGGGATCGGTGAGCCGCGGGGACGCGGCGGGGGGCGTGGCGGGCCGGGATGCGGCTGGTGGCGCGGAGGGATCGGGCGGCGCCGGCGGTTCGGGCGGACATGGCGGGCTGATTTGGCTGGTGGTGGTTTGTGCGGCGATCATAGGGCTGGTAGTCTGGATTAAAAATAAACGCTAATATATGGGCTCATTTTCCGACTTTTTGATAACGTTATTCGAAAGCCTGGGTTTGTATTCCAGCGCCAATGGACTCGGCGAGCATCTACGGGGTTTGGACCCGCATACCTGCAATGATTATACGGGACAGTCGATCTATAACCTGGTGTTCATTTATTTATTCGTGATCAACAGTCTGATCGTGGTCAATTATTACTATGGGCTGTTCAACCGGGTGCCTTTTAATGTTTGGTGGAAGTGGCTGTTGAATATTCTTATCGGGGGGGCGATCATCTTTGCGATCGCGTTTATGTATCCGAACAATGATCTTAGCACGGGGAGTTATTGTAAGGATCTGCATATGCATACGAGCGACTGCGTGGGTTTTGGGCTGACGGCGTTTATTTTTTCGCTGGTTTGGAGTTTTATTCTCAGCATGTTGATCAAGTGGAAAAGCAGTGTCAATAGAAAGGTGCCCTTTTAGGGGGCGTTCCGGAAAAAATTAAATTATGGCAAAATTATTTTTGTTTGCGATTGGCGGCACGGGGTCGCGGGTGGTCAAGGCGCTTACGATGTTGCTGGCCTCGGGCGTTGAGATGCGGAATGTGGACCGGGTGGTGCCGATCATCATCGATCCTGACAGCAGCAATGGCGACCTCACGCGCACCGTGGACATCCTGAAGACGTATAAGGAGATCCGGGAGAAGACGTTCTCGGAAGAGGCGGGTTTTTTCAAGACGCGCATCTCGTCTCTGGACGAACTGGGAGACGGCGGGTTTGTCTCGGATAACTTCCGGTTCGATATCGATGGGGTCAAGGAACAGCTTTTCAAAGAATTCATCGGCTACAGCGAGTTGGAACGGAACAGCCGGGCCTTTATCTCGCTGCTTTTTTCGAAGCCGAACCTGGATGCGGATATGGACATGGGTTTTCTCGGGAACCCAAATATCGGCAGCGTGGTGCTGAACAAGTTCAAGACTTCGGATTCTTTCGTCAAGTTTGCGGGAAATTTTGAACAGGACGACCGGGTCTTTATCATCAGCTCGATCTTCGGCGGCACCGGCGCGGCGGGGTTCCCGCTGATCCTGAAGAATATCCGCGACGCCAAACATCCGATACCACATCATAGTTTTCTGCGCGATGCGCGGATCGGGGCGGTCACGGTGCTGCCGTATTTCGCGATCCGGCAGAATGATGAAACGACGATCGACAGTAATCGCTTTATCTCCAAGACGAAGGCGGCGCTGTCGTACTACGCGCGAAACGTCAGCGGTAATGGGGCGATCAACGCCCTTTATTATATCGGCGACCAGGTGACGAACGAACAAGAGGGCGCGGATGGCAGCAACAAACAACGAAACCGGGCGCATTTTATCGAGCTGGCCGCGGCATTGAGCATCGTGGATTTTATGGACCTGCGGGACGAGGAGCTGCATGTTTCGAATGGCGTCGCTTCCGATCCGAAGTTTTATGAGTTCGGGATACAGCATGAGTCGAGCTCGATCCATTTTGGCGACCTGGGCAAGGAGACTTATGACCTGATCGCCCGGCCGCTGACGCGGTACACGCTTTTTCAGAGCCTGATGGAGAATCATTATGAGGAGCTTTGCGGCAATAAGAATGAAGCATGGTTATATCATGGGAACAATAAGCTTTGCGAGGGGGCACTGGATGCTCGTCTGCGGAAGAGCATCGGCAATTTTGACAAACATTTTCGCGAATGGCTAAAGGAGATGGCGGATTCGAATGTGGCGTTCCGGCCGCTGGATGCGACGCTGGCAGGGCGCGATATCTATAATGCCGTTACGGGGCGGCCGGCGAAGAAGGATTTCTTCAAGCGGTTGGCGGATGGGGCGCATTTGCATCATTACCGGAGTGTGTTGTCGAAGCTGGCCGCGGATTATGATCACCTGGATTCGTCCCGGAAGCTGATAGCACTTTTTAGCCACGCTACACGCGATATTGCGGACAAGGAGATCAAGTTATGAACCAGCGACCCCGGGCGCATTTCGGGGGAATAAATCAGAGAGACTATGAGCAAAATATTCCGGTTACATCAAAAAGGCAGTGAGAACATCGACCATTGGCAGGCCATTTCGGGGCATCTGACCAAGGATCATATCAATTCCATCGCCGATCCCAGCGGGTCGACGGCGCATACGCAGATCACGTCTATCCCTTCCCCGTTTGCCCGGATGGACCTGGTGCGGACGGCATTCGAATTCGTCAATAGCTCCAAGAACCTCGATGCGGCTACTATTTATCACCGGTTGGTATCCGATTGCCTCGACGTGGCGGAGATATTTTTCAACCTGGAGGCGTTGCAGGACAAGATCGAGGTGTTGCAGTGGAGTACGGGGATGCGGGTGGTGGCCGGTGAGCTGGACATCGATCCCAGTTCGGATCTCGGTCATCTATTGAACGGGTCTGCTTCGGCCAAGCATCGGCTGCTGGGGGAGACGATGAAGATGTATCTGTTCCAGGACCGGAGTGCGTTCAACTTTGCGGAGTTCAAGCATTGTTATCTGCTGAACTATAAACAGGGCCCTGAGATCATCAATATCATCGGGGGCACATCGCCGGCGACGTTGTTCTTTTCCTCGGCCAACGATCTGTCCTATGTCGACATCCGGTTTGGCAACGATAAGGTGTTCGACGATCACTATGTGCCGTTGTATAAACGCAATAAGGAATTCGTGAAATTTTTGTTTTCGTTCCGGAGCAGCTTTCCCGAGTTCTCGGTGCGATTCCCGGATGTGCATGCGTATCTCGATGCGACGTATGCCTTGCTGGACCGGGAGCTGAAGGATGCGATCCGGCTGGCGGAGGGGGATGTGAATGCGTACAAGCATTCGTATGATCTGCTTCCGGTGGTGGCGGAAGGGAATAATGCGGAGATCCTGGGCGTGCCGTTGCGGGTGAAGAATTATGGGGTTTCGCCGGGGACTGAAGACAATGACTTCGTCATCCAGCCCGACCCGGGGAAGTCGGTAGAGGGTTTTGTGCCGCTGGTGTTGCCCAAGGAGGCTTTTAACGAACCGCTCCGTTATGCCGGCGGCACCTGGCAGAGCAGCTATAGCGAGAGCGTGCCTTACCTGGATGAACGGCCTTTGGCCGAGCGGACACTGCCGAACCAGCATCATATCAAATATCCATATCTGACGGTCAGCGATCTGCTGCAACCGTATCTGATCCGGCTGCCTTACCCGATCGACGACAAGCGGTTCTTCGATGGGAACTACGAGGTGCGGCAAGGCGATAAGGATCACAGTTATGTTCTGCCGTTGAAGAAAAAGTATTTTGAATATTTCTCGGCTGCCGGGCTGCGCGGGCGGGTGAGCGATGGGAAGAAGCGGATCGAGCTGGTGCAGATGGCGGGAGGGGTCAAGGTGATCCTGCGTGTGCCCGTCCCCGGCGGGCGCTATGTGCAGCTTAGCCGACTGTACAACTTCAATCAGCTGCAGGATAGCATTCAGCCGGCTAATGAGAAGGAGAATGTCGGCATCGTGGTCGACAATCAGTTTACGTTGGCGGTATATCCGTGGTTACGGGTGACTGCGCCGGATTTCAATCCGCACTACCGCGTCCTGCTGGTAGACCGGGATGTGGCCGTTGCAACCAAACAAAATAATTATACGGTCAGCTATTACCGCGAGGCGCGGCCATTCGAGCCGATCCGGCCGTTGGCGGTCAAACCGCGGAGCAGCAAGCACCAGAGCACGGGGGTGACGACGACCTACTATGTGCTGGAAGAGAATTTCGATCTGATCGAGGTGGTGAACAATACCGCTTCGGGGATGCTGATCCCGCTTTTCGAACCTTTGCCAATGCCGTCCCGGGCGTTCCGGTTTGCTATCGATTTCGGGACTTCGAACACCCATATCGAATATAAAGATTCGCGGGAGGATATCACGAGGCCGTTTGAAATTAGTGAGAAGGATGTGCAGGTAGGGACGTTGCACCAGCCGGGGGAGGCGACGGAGTCGCATCTGCTGAATCCGAAGCTCGGGTTCGGGGCGATTGCCTTGTTGGGGATCATCAGGGAAGAGTTTATGCCGTTGCAGATCAACAGGGGCATCCAGTATAAATTTCCGCAGCGGACGGTGATCAATGACAATGGGTCGTTTAACCCGGATGACAGCAATTTTGCGCTGGCCGATTTCAACATTCCCTTTTGGTATTTAAAAGAGGATCGCGGGTTGAACAGCGAGGTGACGCCGAATCTGAAGTGGTCGGATTTCCGCAATGACAAACGGCTCGAGCGGCGGACCAAGGCGTTCCTGAAGCAGCTGTTGCTGATGATCCGGAATAAGGTGTTGTTGGAGGGGGGCGATCTGGCTGCGACGGAGATCGTGTGGTTCTATCCGAGCTCGATGCCGGTGTTCAGGAGGCGATTCTTCCAAAATTCCTGGAATACGTACTATCAGCGGTATTTTCCAGGGGGGGCGAGGATGTATAAGATGTCGGAATCCTTTGCGCCATTCTATCACTATTATCATAAGGAGAATGTGCGGCCGCATGACCGGCCGGCGGTGAATATCGATATTGGCGGGGGGACGACGGATATTGTCATTTATCAGAGTGAGAACCCGATACTTCTGACCTCGTTCCGGTTTGCGGCGAATTCGATCTTCGGGGATGGGTATGGGAGTACGTCGGCGGCCAATGGGTTTGTGCAGCATTTCGAGGGGAAGATCAAGGAGTCGTTGTCGAATACGAAGGCGGGGGCGTTGACGCATATCTACGATGTGATCAAGCAGAAGAATTCGAAGTCGGTGGAGCTGATCGAGTTCTTTTTTTCTTTGGAGGAGAATAAGACGATCAAGGATAACCGCATTCCGATCTCGTTTTCGCGGATGTTGGCGGAGGGGACGGAGTTCAAGCTGGTGTTTATCTTTTTCTATGCGGCGATCATCTATCATATTGCGCGGTTGATGAAGGCGCGGGGGTTGGCGATACCAGAGTTCATTACGTTTTCCGGCAATGGGTCGAAGGTGATCCGGTTGGCGGGGGGCGGCAATGATCTGGGGTCGTTGTTGGGGTATACGAAGGTGATCTTTGGAGAGGTCTATGGGGAAGGGGCGGTGCCGGCGATGGAGTTCCGGCTGACCGCGAATCCCAAGGAGATCACGTGCAAGGGCGGATTGGAGTGTGCGGACCCCAGCCGGTTCGACGCGTTGGAGGAGCAGATCCTCGTGACGCTGCCGGGCGTGGATGGTGTGACGACGGTGCCGCCGGCGGCTTTGAAGTATACCGAGCTGCAGTCGGAGGCAGTAGTTTCGGCCGTGGTGGGTGAGGTGTCGGCGTTCATCGACTTTTTCTTTGCCTTGAATGGGCGATATAATTACTACCAGTATTTCGGGATCGATGGGAAGGGGTTTGCGGAATACAAGGAGCTGTTGAAGAGCCGGATCAAGAGTGATCTGATCGATGGGATCAGGCAGAAGATGGCGGAGGTGGAGGGCAATGCGGATGTTCCGGTGACGGAGACCTTGTTCTTCTATCCTCTGGTCGGCGCAATCAACCGGTTGGCGTTTTCTATACAGAAAAATAATATCTAATGAAATATATTTTGGTGGCGGCGCTGGTGTTGGGGGGATTTGGCGCGTGGGCGCAGGGGTCCGGGG
>DASZOW010000381.1:0-6567 GCA_035550615.1 Puia sp. | reverse complement strand
TGACATATGGTCCTCGACGGTCTTGATGGAGATGGAAAGCTGCTCCGAGATCTCTTTATAGGAGCGCCCATGAATGCGATGGAGAATAAAAACTTTTTTTCGGACCGGCGGCATCGTCTGGGTCAGCGAATCGAAATAATCGGTGGCTTCGAACGCCGTTTCGCCGGCAAAGGATTCCTCGTTGACGGCAGCCATCCGGACCTTCCGGCGCCAGGTGGACTCCCGCCGCAGATAGTCGATCAGCGTAGTAGCGGCGATCCGGAAGAACTGCGCATCGAAAGAATGCAGCTCCGACAAGCCATGCCGGCTCTGCCAGAGTTTAATAAACGCAAGCTGCGCCAGCTCCTGCGCCGTCGCAGTGTCCTGCGTCCTCTTTAAGAAATAATGATAGACCCGGGCATAGTAATCATGGAAGACTTGTGTGAATTCCACTTCACCCCCCACCCTGATCTCTGCAATACTAATCATTGCGGTAAAATTAGCTCGCCTGTATTAACTATCTATTAAGCCTGCCGCCCTGTGGAAAAATACGTCAGTTCTTCGGAAAGATCAAGAAAAGAATATTGCGCCGCCAGTCCTGCGGCTTTCTCATACTGCTCGCGCATAAAACGCTGATGCGCCTCGGTCCGCGGATGCATGGGCCGGTGCTTTCGCGCCGTTACCAGCTTTTGCAGCTCTTCCATCAACGGCCGGGAGGCCGCATCGATACCATATTCGGTAAATTTATCCAGCACGAACTGCGTCGCCGGATAATTCGGATGGACCATGTCGATATCATAGAACCGGTAGTCCCGCAACACATCGATCACCAGCTCGTATGCAGGGAAATAATATAATCTATCGAACTTATTGACAAGGTGATGCACCGATTCGATCAGCCTGGCCTTGCTGCGGTTGTTCTCCACTACCCCATCCCGGATATGCCGCACCGGGCTGACGGTAAAGATGACTTTCAGCCCCGGGTTAAAATAGAAAAGCTGGTACAGGCAGCCGTCCAGCGCCGTCTGGATCTCCTCGATCGTCATCAGGTGCTTGACAAAAACCCTCCCGGGCGCCCGATGGCAATTGGCCACCGGCCGGCCATCATCTACCAATCGATAAGAAAACGAGCTGCCAAGCGTAATGATCAGCCAATCTGCCTGCTTCAAAAATGCATGCGCCCGCTCCTGCGAAGCGTTGATCCCAGCCAGTACCGCCGATCGATCCATCCCCGAGAAAACGCTATGATGCTGCCAGCTCTGCCAAAGCTCATTCAAATACACCAGGTCGTCGTCAACATACCTCCGCGGCTCGATATACGAGACCAGGCTCGACGCGACACTCGACGCATCGAACAGAATGCCGTTCGGATTCTGCAGGATATTGAACTTCCAGAGACGCAACGCCTCGCCGATATGCTCGGTAAAACAGGAACCCGTCAGCAGGATCCTGTCGCCATACCGGATCGGCCGCGGCAACGCCCCTAATGATATCGGCAACTGGAAATCCATCATCCGAACACCTCCCCGGCTACATGTAAGCTCTGTTTTAATGCCGCATCGTCCAACCCCGGCAGCAGCTTCTTCTGCCGGAAATACGCGATCATCCACTCGGTATCCATATTCCCAACCAGCTCGTTTCCCGCCATCGGACAGCCGCCGATGCCCTTGAGCGCGCCATCGAACCTCAGGACCCCCGCCTCCAGCGCCGCATCGATCTTGGCCTTACGGTTGTGATTCGTTGAATGCAGATGAACCCCGATCGTACACTCCGGCAACTCCTTGATAAGATAGCTCATGACACTAAACACCTGCTCCGGCGCCGCCAGCCCCACGGTATCGGCCACGGATAAGATCCGCACACCCAGCCGCGCCAACGCCGACGCCCACTGAAAAACGATCTCTTCATTCCACGGCTCCCCGTAAGGATTGCCAAACCCCATGGAAAGATAGACCACCAGCTCCTTCTGCCGGATAGCGCATAGCTCCTGCATCTCCTCCACGGTGCCAAAACTCCCTTCGATGGTCTTATTGGTATTTCGCAACTGGAAAGTCTCGCTCACAGAAAAAGGAAAACCGAGATAACGCACGCCCTCGAATGAAGCGGCTTCCTCCGCCCCCCGGTAATTGGCCACGATCGCCAGCAGTTTCGTCGGCGAATCAGCCCAATGAAGCCCCTCCAACACCTCGGCCGTATCCGCCATCTGCGGAATAGCCTTCGGCGACACAAAGGACCCGAAATCCAGGGTATCGAACCCTACCTTCAACAAGCTGTTGAGATACCTGGTCTTCTCCGCCGTAGGGATAATATGCGGCCAACCCTGCATGGCGTCCCGCGGACATTCGACTAATGTGATCATGTCGTTCTCTTTTTCATGGCCTCGTATAAAATGATGCCTGCCGCCACGGACACATTCAAGCTATCGAAATCCCCGGCCATGGGGATCGAAAAGAAGGCATCCGCCGCCTTTCGGATATAGGGCTGCACACCCTTGTCCTCACTTCCCATGACGATACAGCAGGGCTCCGCCAGTGGCAGCTCGAACACCTTCATCTCCGCCCGCATCTCGCTCGTATACACCTGGATGCCGTTCAGATGCAGCGTATCGACGGCCTTGAGCAGGCTCTGAACCCGGCATACATGAATGCGTTCCAGCGCGCCCGCGGAAGACTTCATGGCTTCTTCGTTAAGCGCCCCCACCCCCTTATCCGGGATGATCAGCGCCTGCGCCCCACAACAAACCGCCGTCCGCGCGATCGCCCCGATATTCCGCACATCGGTGACCCCGTCCAGCATCACGAAAAGCGGCAACACCCCCGCAGCCACCGTATGATCGATCACCTGCTGCAGATCCATATATTGCACCAGCCCCGCAAAAGCAACTACGCCTTGATGATTCGCTTTTGTCAGCGATCCCAGCTTCTCCACCGGCACCACCTGCACAGGAATATGATGCTCCCGCGCCAGCTCGCGTATCTCCGCAATGGACTCGCCCGCGGTATTACGCTGCAATAAGATCTTGTCGACGGCACGGCCGCTCCGGATCGTTTCGATCAATGGCTGACGCCCGATGATGAGATGGCTCTTCTTCATGCTCAAAACTTCAACTGTCCCGTGATCAATAATAATTTCACTTTCAGGATCGCAGCCACCGACATCGAATCGGTGATCTCGCCCCGCTCCACCATTCGATACGCTTCCTCGAACGGCGCCCGCTTTATCACCAGCTGCTCCGTTTCTTCGGGCATCGCTTCACGTTGCTCGAGCCCCCTGGCCACAAAGATGATCGCATGCTCATCGGTCACCGAATTCGACAGGTGCATCTGCATCAATTCGACCCATTCGGCCGCAACAAGCCCCGCCTCCTCCAGCAGTTCCCGTTTCGCCGACTCCACCGGCGGAACCCCCGGATCCCCACCGCCTTCCGGGATCTCCCAGCTATACCGATCCAGCGGGAACCTGTACTGCCCCACCAGCCACGTATACCCCTCGCCATCCAATGGAACAACGCCTATCGCCAGGTTCTTGAAAAAGACCTTGCCATAGATGCCCCTGCCCCCGCTGGGATTGAGGACATCGTACTCGGTAATGCCGATCCACGGATTATCGTAAATACGCTTCTCGGCCAATATCTTCCACGGATTCTCCATAGCCCCAAAATTAAAAAACCTCCCGCAAGGGGAGGTCTCTATCTAAAAAACAATTTACTTGATGCCGAACGCCTTCTTCACCTTAGGCACATAGTCCAGTTTCTCCCAGGTAAACAACTCTACCTTCCGCTTTACCTCTTTCCCATCGGGACTCGTAAAGATCTTCTCGATCACCTGTGGCTGACGGCCCATATGCCCATAAGCCGCCGTTTCGCTATAGATCGGATTCCGCAGCTTCAGCCGGGTCTCGATAAAATATGGCCGCATGTCGAACAGCTCCATCACCTTCCTGGCGATCTGCCCGTCGGAAAGCTTCACCTTGGCCGTACCGTATGTATTCACATTAATGCTCGTAGGCTGTGCTACCCCGATAGCATAAGATACCTGTACCAGCACCTCGTCGGCCACGCCGGCAGCCACCAGGTTCTTGGCAATATGCCGGGTAGCATACGCCGCGGAACGGTCTACCTTGGAAGGATCTTTTCCGCTGAACGCACCGCCGCCATGCGCACCCTTGCCGCCATAAGTGTCGACAATGATCTTCCGGCCCGTAAGACCCGTATCGCCATGAGGACCGCCGATCACGAACTTACCCGTCGGATTGATATGATACTTGATCTGGTCGTTGAACAGCTTGGCGTACTTCTTATACTTCGCCTTCACCCGAGGGATCAGGATCTCGATGATGTCCTTCTTGATCTTGGCCTGCATCTTGGCTTCCGTATCGAAATCATCATGCTGCGTGGAAACGACAATGGCGTCGATCCGCACAGGCTTGTTGTTATCGTCGTATTCGAGCGTCACCTGGCTCTTGGCATCGGGACGCAGATATTTGATCTGTTTGTTCTCACGGCGCAACGCAGCCAGCTCCAGCAGGATCTTGTGCGCAAGATCCAGCGCCAGCGGCATATAGTCTTCCGTTTCATTGCTGGCATATCCGAACATCATCCCCTGGTCGCCAGCCCCCTGCTCCTCCTTCTTCTTCCGGTCGACACCCTGGTTGATATCCGAAGACTGTTCATGGATGGCGGAAAAAATACCGCAGGAATTGGCCTCGAACATATATTCGCTCTTCGTATACCCGATCCGGCGGATCACATCGCGGGCGATATCCTGGACATCCAGGTAAGCCTTAGACTTCACTTCCCCGGCCAGCACGACCTGCCCGGTAGTTACCAGCGTTTCACAGGCCACTTTGCTTTGGGGATCGAACGCCAGGAAATGATCGATCAACGCATCGGAGATCTGGTCGGCCACTTTATCCGGATGACCTTCGCTTACACTCTCAGAAGTGAATAAATAAGGCATTTTTTTGAAATGGTTTGATGAAAATTAATGAGTTATGAATACAATCGCCGCAAAGATAATGGGATGCCCGCAAATTTCATAGCATCGACGCCATCCTTATTTGCTCAGGTCCATGTACAACTGTAAATAATCTGTTAAATCGGATTCGGCATTATAGGAAAGGACCTTTCTTCCACGGACCTTCCCGAATTCCTCGACGAGCTTCTTGTCGACCTTTTCGGCGCCGAACGTGATCGCATCCGCGTACGTAGCCCCTCCCCGGAAAAGTGCGGTATTATTGGCCTCCTTATAAGGCTCCAGGTCCTTTTCCTTCAGCGTCGGATGAATATTGGCCAGCTTCAGAAAATCCGGCCCCAGCTTCTCCTTAAAGGTGTTCTGGCCGATCGTATACACACATTTGCTATGCGCAAACACCGGCTCCTTTTTATACACGGTCTTCAGATACAAAGGTATCAGCCCCGTCATCCAGCCGCTGCAATGGATCACATCCGGCGGCCAACCGAACTTTTTGACCGTCTCCAACGCTCCCTTGCAATAAAACACCGTACGCAGCCCATTGTCCTCAAACCATTTATCCTGCTCGTCATGAAAGATGAATTTCCGCTTGAAGAGATCCTCATTGTCCAGGAAATAGACCTGTAGCCGGGCATTAGGCAGGGAAGCTACTTTGATCTGCAAGGGGAAATCATCATTATCCACCGATACATTGATCCCCGACAGGCGAACGACCTCATGGAGCCGGTGCCTCCGCTCATTTACCACACCGAAACGCGGCATGATACAACGCACCTCGAACCCATTGTCATTTGATTTAATTGCCAGTTTGTTGACGATCTCCGCAAACTCTGTCAACTCTAAATAAGGAGACATTTCGTTGGCAATAAATAAAATTCGCTTCTTTTGTAGCATTATTCTTTAAAAATTGTTGAGTCGAACCTTAACAAACCTTAACAGCAAAATAGTTTGCAAAGGTACAATTTTTATTGTAAAATCGGCGCTACCGCCGGTTTTGCCGTTTAAAACCCTCAAAAATGGTCATCTTCAAATACGCCGCCGACCTCGCCGGATGGCTAAAAAAACAACGCGCCGCAGGCCAAAAGATCAACTTCGTACCCACCATGGGCGCCCTTCATGCCGGACATATCTCTCTTATTACTATATCAAAAAACCGGCCGTCCCTAACGGTTTGCAGCATCTTTGTCAACCCTACTCAGTTCAATGACCCCAAAGATTTCCAGAAATACCCCATCACCATCGACAAAGACATCCTCCTGCTCGAACACGCAGGCGCCGATGTCCTCTTTCTGCCCGGGATCGGCGAACTCTACCCCGCCGGACTCGAAGATCTCGAACACTACGATCTCGGCCCCCTCGAATCCCTCCTCGAAGGCAAATACCGCCCCGGCCATTTTCAAGGGGTCTGCCAGGTCATGCAACGCCTCCTTAACATCGTCCGCCCCGATGACCTCTTCATGGGCAGCAAAGATTATCAGCAATGCATGGTCGTCCAACGGCTGCTGACACTCATGGACCTGCCCACCAACCTGCATCGCTGCCCCATCGTCCGCGAACCCGACGGCCTCGCCATGAGCAGCCGCAATGTCCGCCTCACACCCGAACAACGCATCCG
>DASZOW010000380.1:0-20643 GCA_035550615.1 Puia sp. | reverse complement strand
AACAAACGGGAAGAGCTTGACAGCAAGCTCACCTATGCCGTCAATGCGGTGACGCAGGATCTGGTCGATCAGCGGGGAATAGCGCAAAGCAAGACCCTCCGGCTGAAACCCGGCGTTCCCTGGGGGCGGCCATCCGACCCTTTTACCATGGAACTGATGCGGGTTCCTCTCGTCGCGGAACGCTACTCCGTAGAAGACGTCAATGAAAAGATTCGCAGAGCCTTCAACAAGGTCGGTCTGCGCGATACACACTTCGACTTCTCCATTTCTTCCGACCTCAACTCTTCCGATCTGCGATCCAGCGGCATGCTTTTCCATCCTCCGGAGCTTCAGTCAAAAAACTTCCTCCGCGAGATCGAGGATACTTCCAATTTGAAGATCTTCAGCCCGCTTCAGGCTCCCGAGAATACCGATGTCAATGCCATCCTTCCGGATGAGGTGCTGGTCGTCGTGATACCCAATTTCAAGGATATCGTCATCGGCGAAATGCGCACCATGATCGCCGGCGCTATCTTCTTTACCCTCGTGATCATCTCCGCGTTCTATGTCACGGTGAACGCGCTGCTCCGGCAAAAAAAGCTCAGCGAGATCAAGAACGATTTCATCAATAACATGACCCACGAGTTCAAGACGCCGCTGGCGACGATCTCGCTCGCCGTAGACGCCTTGCGTAACGAGAAAGTGGTGCACGACCGGGAAAAATCGGAATATTTCACCGGCATCATCAAGGAAGAGAACCGCAGGATGAACAAACAGGTAGAGACGATCCTGCAGGCTTCGCTGCTGGACAGGCAGGAACAACAGTTAAATGTCAAACCCCTGCATGCGCACGAGATCATCCAGGAGGCCATGGACAATTTTCATCTGCAGTTGGAAGGCAAAGGCGGTCACTCGGAGCTGCAGCTGAATGCAAAGAACGATCTGCTGCTGGCCGACGAGGTACACCTTATGAATATCATCACCAACCTCATCGACAATGCCGTGAAATATTCCAGGGACAAGCCGTTTATCCGGATCATCACCCACAGTACGGCGAAGAATCTCATCATCCGCATCGAAGACAATGGCATCGGCATGAGCAAGGAAACCCAGCGCCGCATCTTCGAAAAATTTTATCGTGCGCATACGGGCAACCTCCATAATGTCAAGGGTTTTGGCCTCGGGCTCAGCTACGTCAAAACGATCGTCGAAGCACACCATGGCAAGATCAAGGTGGATAGCGTGGTAGGGAAGGGAACCAATTTCACATTGGAATTTCCGTTAAAGGCCGACTAGGGTAGCAGCAAACATCCATCCCCATAACTCAAAAACCGGAAACCACGGTCCAACGCATGCCGATATAGCCCTCGCCAGTCTTCCCCGATCAACGACGCGATCAGCAACAGTAGGGTAGACTCGGGTTGATGAAAATTAGTGACCAGCCCTGCCACCACCTTCCAGTGATATCCCGGCGTGATCAGCAGCTGTGTCGTCGTTACCAGCTCACCCAGCCTCCGCCGGTCCATCCAGTCCGACAGCGCCCTCAATGCCTCCACGACGCCAACCGTCTCGCCGGGAACATAAGCATCCCATTGATGCACTACCAGGTCTTCGGGTGCGAGCGCCGCATCACTCATGACTTTGACTCCCAGCCAATACAGGCTTTCCAATGTCCGCGCCGACGTAGTGCCGACCGCTATCACGGGCTTGCCGGCTGCTAATTGCCCGAGAATATCCCGGATGACGGCCGCAAGGACGACGATAAATTCGATGTGCATGGGATGTTCGGCCAGCGTTGCCGTCTTCACCGGCAAAAAGGTGCCCGCCCCCACATGAAGCGTCACAAAGGTGCGGCGAAAGCCCGATGCTTCCAGCTGCTCAAAGATCGCTTCCGTAAAATGCAACCCTGCTGTAGGCGCTGCTACGGACCCGTCGTGCCGGGCATAGACCGTCTGGTAACGCTCGCTGTCGGCGGCTTCCACCGTTCGATGAATATAGGGTGGGAGAGGGATCAGCCCGGCATGATGCAGCAGCTCTGCGAAACTGAGACTCGCCGGCGTCCAGGATAATTCGATCAGAAAGGCTCCCTCCAGCCGCTCGAGCCAGCGGGCTTCGAGGACGATATCACCCAACTGTTTGTGCAAGATCTGTCCAGGCTTCCATTTCGAAGCGCCCCCGATCAGGCATTTCCAGCGCACGGTTCCGGTTTGTATCAACGCAGCGGCGATCCCGCCATAGTCGGCCGGCGGCTCCAGGCAAAAGATCTCTATCTGCCCTCCCGTGGGTTTCTGGAAAACGATCCTTGCCTCGACGACCTTGGTGTTGTTGAAAACAAGCAACGTGCCGTCCGGCAAATGCCGCGCAATATTCCGGTAAATGTCTTCCTGTAATTTGCCGGCCTTGTAGATTAAAAGTCTGCTGGCGTCACGCTCGGCCAGGGGATACCAGGCAATGGACCCGGCCGGAAGATCATAGCTGTAGTCAGCTATCGGGATGTCTTTGGGATGCATAGGCTAAACGGCTAACTGCCGCCTCACTGGCGCGAATGTAGCAAAACTATCCCCGGTAACCTGCTGCGGCCACGGCTAATCGAAGAATTTTTCGATGTTATCGCGGACAAAACGGATCCGCATAGAATAAGAATCCGGCAACGCATAATATTCACTATCGAGCTCGTCCAGCTCAGGACTCCGCTCATAGTCATCATCCTCGCTTGTAAAGTTCTGCTGATGTGCCTCATAGACCGGCATCGCCCTGGCAAGCAGACCAGCGTGCGCATGAGCGCCGATTTTCTTCAACCCCTCCATTGCAAAAGGTAGCAGCCGGGCATTTTGATAAAAGAATTGGTCGAAACCGCCATTATGAACCTCGCCGTCCAGCACCGCCGTAGCGAAAATCTCACAAAGTAACACATGCCCGGCCGAATGGGTAAAATGCTCTCCAAATGTCCCGCAGTCCAGCTGGCTGGCTTTTTCATAAACCAAAGAATCCAACTGCTCATCTGTAAGGTCCTTAATAGTCTCCGCGTTGACCTTGGCTTTTACTATCATAAGAAAAATGTAGGTTATTAACACGAAAATCGGGCTTTTCCACCGCTTGTCCACTACAATTCACACCCTCTGCACAGTCTAAATTACTCCAACTCACCTGAACCATGACGCAACTCCATCTTAGCCAACACACAGAAACACAATAAACTATTGTGGAAAAATTAAATTTTTCAATTTCCCTCATAAAAGTGGGAAAAAGTGTTATTTTGTGTTAGTTTTAGTTAAGATTGATTCAACTCCTCATAAATGACTGGTTTTCTGGGCGAATACGAAGCTACACTGGACTCCAAAGGTCGCTTCCTGCTCCCGGTAGGCTTCAAAAAACAGCTTCCGGAAGACGGCGCCGCCCAATTTGTCATCAACCGAGGCTTTGAAAAATGTCTGAGCCTCTACCCGATGAAAAGCTGGGAACCGATTTTCGCCCGAATCAGCCAATTGAATGATTTTGACCCCGAAGTTCGTCAATTCAAGAGATATTTCCTGAATGGCGCTACGATCGCCGAATTGGACTCTGCCGGAAGATTGCTCGTACCTCCGAATCTGAAAGAACATGCCGGTCTCGATAAAGATATCGTCCTGGCATCCTCCGTAGACAAGATCGAAATCTGGGATAAAAGTAAGTACCATCAGTTCTTTGAATCTTTTTCACCGGAAGCATTCAGCAGCCTGGCTAAACAGGTGATGAACCCGGGAGGGCTTGCGTCATGACGAACGCCAATGACCAGGACCAGCAGGCTTATCACCTGCCCGTTCTGTATCGGGAATCGCTCGACGGTCTGGCCATCCGGCCGCAGGGAACCTATGTCGACTGCACCTTTGGCGGCGGCGGTCACTCCCGCGGTATCCTCGAACGCCTGGGACCCAAGGGTCGCCTTTACGCTTTCGACCAGGACAGCGACGCCCGGCGTAACCTGCCGGACGACCCGCGCATCATCTTCCTGCCCCACAACTTCCGCCATCTTGCCCGCTTTCTTCGTTTGCACGAGGTGCTCGAAGTGGACGGGATCCTGGCCGACCTGGGTGTCAGCAGCCATCAGTTCGACGAGGCGGGAAGAGGTTTCTCCTACCGTTTCCAGGGCGACCTGGACATGCGTATGGACCAACGTCAGACCCTAACCGCTTTCGACATCGTCAACACCTGGTCCGAACAACGATTGCACAAACTCTTTGAGCAATACGGCGAAGTCACCAACGCCAGGACACTGGCCAGGACCATCGTCGCCGTACGAAGCTCTATGTCGCTGCGGACCATCGACAATTTCAAAACAGCGCTGAATAGCGTGGTGAAAGGGAATCCCAACAAATATTTTGCCCAGGTTTTTCAGGCCTTACGCATAGAAGTGAATGATGAATTGGGAGCTTTAAAAGATATGCTGCAACAGGCGGCCCAACTGCTGTCCGCCGCCGGCCGCATAGCCATCATCACCTTTCATTCCCTGGAAGACAGGGTCGTAAAGAACTTCTTCAAAAAAGGAACCTTCGAAGACGAGGACTCGTCTGACCCCTTCGGACAAACCACGGCACATCCCCTATTAAAAGTGATCACAAAAAAACCGGTGACACCCGGTGATAGCGAATTGCGGCAGAACCCCCGATCCCGTAGCGCCAAGCTGCGAATCGCGGAACGCATAGCATAAAATAGCATGAGGCCGGCGACGGCATGATGCAGACAGAAACAGGCAAAAATGAGCGAAGAGCAAAAAAATAAGAGCAAGACGCGCTGGAAACCATCCCAGCTCGGCATCGGCTGGATCATGAAGAATATCGGCTTCTTCCTGTTTCTCGCGGCCCTCGCCGTGGTCTATATCTATAATGGTCACTATGCCGATAATATCTCCCGGGATATCACCCGGACAGACAAACAAGTCAAAGAACTGCAATACGAATATAAAACACTGAAAAGCGAAGTGATGTTCAGGAGCAAACAAAGCGAGCTGGCCAAAGCCGTAGAACCTTTTGGTCTCAAAGAGCTCGTTCGTCCGCCCTACGTCCTCGTCGACAGCCTGGGATCGCAGGACGCGGTTCATAATTAAACGCATGGAAGTAAAACGCGACATACTATGGAGGGTCTACCTCTGCTTTCTGGGGATCGTGGCGCTGAGCCTGGTCGTCCTCGGAAAGGTCGTGTATATCCAGCGCGTCCAGGGCGCCTACTGGAAAGGACTGGCCGACAGCCTCCATCAGAAATTCATCGAGCTCGACGCCGAACGCGGAACGATCTATAGCGCGGATAGCAGCATGCTCAGCACCTCTATTCCCTGGTTCAATATTTATATCGACTTCGGCGCCGACGGCCTTCGGGAGAAAAACGGCCGCCGCTTTACCTCAAATCTCGATTCGCTTTCTCTCTGTCTGGCCGGCCTCTTCGGCGACCGCTCCGCCGCGGCCTATAAGAAAGAGCTGCAGAAAGGCTATCGCGCCAACGACAGATACTATCTGCTTCAACAAAACGTCTCCTTCGAAAAATACCGCAGGCTCCGCACCTTCCCCCTCGTGCGCGAAGGCCGGAATAAAAGCGGCTTCATCGCGGAGGAGACCAGCAAAAGACTGAACCCCTTCGGCTTGCTGGCCAATCGTACCATCGGCCTCGCGAGAACCAATGCCCAGAACGTAGGCCTGGAAAGGACTTATGACACCCTCCTCAAAGGCGAGACGGGACGCCGGCTGGTCCGCTACATCGCCGGCGGCACCTATGTTCCCGTCGAAGGCTATGAGATCGAATCGGTGAACGGCCGCGATATCGTGACCACCCTCGATGTCAATATCCAGGACATCGCCGAGAACGCGTTACTCAGAGAGCTCGAGAGCAACGAAGCCGAACACGGCACCTGTATCGTCATGGAAGTGGCCACCGGTAAGATCAAAGCCATGGCCAATCTGGGTCTTCAATCCGATGGAACGTATTGGGAAGACCTGAACTATGCCATCCGCGCCACCGAACCGGGCTCGACATTCAAGCTGGCCACCATGCTTGCCCTGCTGGAAGATAAAAAGATCACGCTGAACAATACGGTAGATCTCGGCGGCGGCTCATGGAAGATCAACGGCCGTACCGTCTTCGACTCCGAACCGCATGCCGACAAGACCTTTACGGTCAAAGAAGCCTTCGAGCTCAGCTCCAACGTCGGGATGGCCAAGCTGGCCGTTGCGCACTACAGCAACAACCCCAACCAGTTCATCAATCATCTGCGGGCGCTGCATCTCGATAAGCCCACGGGCATCGATCTCGCGGGCGAAGCCACCCCCGTGATCCTGAGCCCCAGGTCCCGGACCTGGAGCGCAACTGCCCTGCCCTGGATGGCCTTCGGCTACTCGGTACTGGTATCTCCGCTGCAGATACTCACCTTATACAATGCCGTCGCCAACAATGGCCGCATGATGAAGCCCTACCTGGTCAGCGCCATTCAGGAGTCGGGCATCACCGTCAGGGAATGCCGGCCTACCGCTATCCTGGAAAAGATCTGCAGCCCTGAGACGCTGAAACGTCTGCAGGAATGCCTGTTTGGCGTATGCAATGACCCCGAAGGAACCGGTACGTCTACGTTCAAAGGGTCCTTTTACAAGGTTGCCGGCAAGACGGGTACCGCCCTCATGGCCAATGGCTCGCATGGCTATGCCGAGCATATTTATCAGTCGACCTTCGTAGGCTATTTCCCTGCTGCGGCCCCGAAATATACCTGCATTGTGGTCATCAAGAACAAACCGTTTGCAAAAAAATATTATGGCGCCGCCGTAGCGGCGCCGGTGTTCAAGGAAGTGGCCGACCGCCTCATGAGCGAGGAACCGACGCCGGAGACCAACCCGGTGCTGACACGCGATAGCTCTCGTTTTTACGACGCGGGAAATACACACGATATCAGGCTCGTGGCGCAGACACTGAACACCGCCTACATCGACTCGGCCGGTAAGAGTCCATGGTCCGGTTTCTATGCCGCCAACGTCGGCGGCGAGCCGGTCCTCAACAGGCATACCGTCTCGCGGCAGATCATTCCCGATGTCAAGGGCATGGGTCTCAAGGACGCATTATATCTGTTGGAAAGCCTGGATCTCCGCGTGGCGGTCAAAGGCAGCGGCAAAGTGCGGTCGCAGCTACCCGAACCGGGTGCTGCATTGCAGAAAAAAGAAACGATAACCCTACAATTGGATTAAACAGGCTATGGCAAACCTGCAGGAAATATTATATAAGGTCGGTATCCGCTCCATCCATGGGGAACGGGACAGGACCATCGCCGATTTGCAGACCGACTCCCGCAAGGCCGGCGCGGGCTCGCTGTTCATAGCCGTCAAGGGAACGCATGTCGATGGCCACCGGTTCATCCCCCAGGTGATCGCCGCCGGTGCGACCGCTATCGTTTGCGAAGACCTGCCCAGCCCGCTGCCCGGCAATGTGACCTTTATCCAGGTCGAGGACGCCTCTGCCGCCTCGGGGATCATCGCCCATAATTTCTATGGCCAGCCCTCCGAACACCTCAAGCTCGTAGGCGTCACGGGAACCAATGGCAAAACGACCATTGCCACGTTATTATATAAACTGTTCTCCTGTCTGGATTACAAATGCGGCTTGCTTAGCACAGTCGAGAACCGCATCGGGGACAGGATCGTGCCCGCAACGCATACGACGCCCGATCCGCTGCACCTCAACGCCCTTCTCCGGGCAATGGTAGATGAAGGCTGTACCCATGCGTTCATGGAAACCAGCTCCCACGCCATCCATCAGCACCGGATCGCAGGTCTCAAATACGCGGGAGGCTTGTTCAGCAACATTACGCACGATCACCTGGACTATCACAAGACCTTCGAAGAATATATCCGGGTAAAGAAATCGTTTTTCGACTCCCTGCCTTCCGACGCCTTTGCCATCTCCAATGCAGACGACAAACGCGGCGCCGTGATGTTGCAGAATACCAATGCCAAAAAATATTTCTATAGCCTCAAGACCCTGGCGGAGTTCAAAGGACGTATCCTCGAGAACAACCTCACCGGGCTCGTGATGTCCGTCAACGAGCAGGAAGTACATTTCCGGCTCATCGGCGAGTTCAACGCGTACAACCTGCTGGCCGTCTATGGCGCTGCCATCTGCCTGGGCGCCGAGCGGAGCGAGGTCCTGCGCTGTCTGAGTACCCTGAGCGGAGCCGAAGGCCGCTTCGACTATATCGTATCGCCGAAGGAAAAGATCATCGGCATCGTGGATTATGCGCATACTCCCGACGCCCTGGTCAACGTCCTGGCAACCATCCAGAAACTGCGGAAGGGCCATGAAAAAATTATCACCGTCGTAGGCGCCGGCGGCGATCGGGACAAGACCAAACGCCCGCTCATGGGCGCGGCCGCGTGTGAATACAGCGACAAAGTCATCTTTACGTCCGACAATCCCAGGAGCGAAGATCCCGAACAGATCATCCGCGACATCGAGGCCGGCCTCAACACCGCCGCCAAAAGAAAGTATATGTCGATCACGGACCGCCGCGAGGCCATCCGGACCGCACTGAACCTGGCGGGAACCGAGGACATTGTGCTCATCGCCGGCAAGGGGCATGAAAAATACCAGGAGATCCAGGGCGTAAAACATCCCTTTGACGATAAGCAGATATTGATAGAGTTTTTCGAATTATTAGATAAATAAAAGACATGCTGTACGCATTATTCGAATGGTTTAGACAACACGGTATAAAGGTGCCGGGCGGTGCGCTGTTCCAGTTCATCACGTCCCGCGTGCTGCTGGCCGCGGTAGTCTCTCTCATTATCAGTATGATCTTCGGGAAAAGCCTTATCCGCTACCTGGTCAAAAAGCAGATCGGTGAGACGGTGCGTGATCTTGGCCTGGCGGGCGAACAGCAGAAAAAGGGGACGCCTACCATGGGCGGCTTTATTATCATCCTGGCCATCCTGATCCCCACCCTGCTGCTGGCCGATCTGCATAAAGCCTATATCCGGCTGATGATCTTCAGCACCCTCTGGCTCGGCCTCATCGGTTTTATCGACGACTATCTCAAGCTCCGGGCCAAACGAATCGCCAG
Organism: Puia sp.; assembly: GCA_035550615.1. Classification (GTDB taxonomy): domain Bacteria; phylum Bacteroidota; class Bacteroidia; order Chitinophagales; family Chitinophagaceae; genus Puia. Next base: position 11,597 of record DASZOW010000380.1, on the reverse strand, counting down.
GGAACAGGGAGTCCCCTACAAGAAAGGCGACAAGGACGGGCTTGCCGGCTGGTTCAAGATCCTTGGACAGATCGTATTGGGAATAGTCGTGGGCGCCACGCTTTATTTCAACAGCAATACCAAGGTATGGCGGGAATATGTGGGCCAGACCCTGCCCGCAGATACCACGGGATTCAAGGTCGTGACGCTTGACAAGGAAACAAAATATTTCGTGGAAGCCAAAGAGCCGATCACCACCATCCCCTTTGTCAAGAACCACGAATTCAACTATGCCAAGCTGCTGCCCTCGGCCGTCCGTGGGCTGACCTGGGCGCTCTATATCGTGATCATGATCTTCATCATCACGGCGGTATCAAACGGAGCGAACCTCACCGATGGACTCGATGGGCTTGCCACCGGTACCAGCGCCGTGATAGGCGCATGTCTGGGCATCTTTGCGTATGCCAGCGGCAACATCCGGTTTGCAGAATACCTGAACATCATGTACATCCCGAATTTGGGTGAGCTTTCCATCTTCATCGGCGCCCTTATCGGTGCGTGTGTAGGCTTTCTCTGGTATAATGCTTATCCCGCACAGGTATTCATGGGCGACACCGGCAGCCTGACGCTCGGCGGCATCATCGCTGCCCTGGCGATCATCGTCCGGAAAGAATGGCTGATACCCATTTTCTGCGGTGTATTCCTAGTGGAAAACCTCAGCGTAGTCATACAGGTAACTTATTTCAGATATACAAAGAAGAAGTTTGGCGAAGGACGAAGAATTTTTCTCATGAGCCCCCTGCATCATCATTATCAGAAGCTGGGATATCATGAGAGCAAGATTGTAACGAGATTCTGGATCGTCACGATCCTGTGTGTAGCCTTTGCGATCGCTACATTGAAGATTCGATGATATAGAGTACCCTCAGAATGCAGTTATGAAAAACCACGCCGTCGAAGAAAGCATTGTGGTGCAGTAAGATCTATGCTTTTGAAAAACCCCCATCCGCCCTACCGTAGGGTGCCTGACGGAGCCAGATTCCGTCAACATTTAATTTCTATGTCCAAAGAGATGATCATATTAGGCGGTGGCGAAAGTGGCGTAGGTGCGGCTATACTGGCGGCACAGCATGGCTATGACGTCTTCGTTTCCGACGGTGGCCCGCTTAAAGACGCTTATCGCCAAACCCTGCAGCAACATGGCATCGCCTTCGAAGAGAACGGTCACTCCGAAACCCGAATCCTCGAAGCGGACGAGGTCATGAAAAGTCCCGGCATACCCGAAAAGAACGAGATGGTCCGCCGTATCCGCGCCAAAGGCCTCCCCGTGATCAGCGAGATCGAGCTGGCTTATCGCTATAAAGGCGACAGCCGCATCATCGGCATCACCGGAAGCAATGGCAAAAGCACGACCACCGCTCTTACGTATCATATCTGCCGTCACGGCGGACTGGACTGCGCATTGGTGGGAAATATCGGCTACTCCTTTGCAAGACAAGTGGCGGAGGACCCGAAACCCTTGTACGTGTGCGAGATCAGCAGCTTCCAGCTGGATGATATCATGGACTTCCGGTCCGACGTAGCCATCCTGACCAATATCACCGAAGACCACCTCGATCGCTATGACTACAAGTTCGAGAACTATATCGCAAGCAAGTTCCGGATCACAAAAAACCAGACATCCGGCGACTACTTTGTTTATAACGCAGACGATCCTGTGATACAACAGCATGCAGGCCAATTTCAAATTCACTCTAACCCACTACCATTTACTATGCAACAAGAACCTAACAAAGGCGGATTCATCAGGCAAGGGCAAATGACCATTAATACCGGCAGTGAGAAATTACAAATGAGCATCTATGATTTCGCCCTCAAGGGCATTCACAATCAATATAATACTATGGCAGCAGGCATCGCATCCGCCACCGTGGGGATTCGGAAAGAGAAGATCCGCGAGGCCATCCAGAGCTTTGAAGCGCTGGAACATCGTATGGAATATGTCAGCACCGTCAGGGGCGTCGAATTCATCAACGACTCCAAGGCCACCAACGTCAATAGTACCTGGTATGCCCTCGAAAGCATGGACAAACCGACAGTTCTGATCCTGGGCGGCGTCGACAAGGGCAACGACTATTCCCTGATCCGCGACCTGGTTCGGGAAAAGGTGAAAGCTATCGTTTGCATGGGAGTGGACAACAGGAAGATCCATGAGGCCTTTCAGCACGATGTACCGGTGATGGTCAATACCGCCAGCGCGGAAGAAGCCGTCAAAGCGGCCTTTCATTTCGCTGCCAAAGGCGACGCCGTGCTGCTGAGCCCCGCCTGCGCCAGCTTCGACCTGTTTAAAAATTATGAGGACAGAGGGCGGCAGTTCAAGGAGGCTGTACGCGATCTATGAGTAATTCCACGACCATAGAGCAAACGCCATTCGCCCGTCTGGGGTCGCGTACCAGGGGCGACAAGGTTATCTGGACCGCCGTGGTCCTGCTCGCCGTCGTGTCCCTGCTCGTCGTCTATAGCTCCACCGGCTTGCTGGCGTACAAGATGTACAAAGGGAATACCGAGATCTATCTGTTCAAACAATTTGCCTTTATCCTGGTCGGGGTGCTGATCATTTACTTCGCCCATCAGGTAAACTATACGGTTTATTCCCGGGTCGCTACCATCCTGTTCATGGTCTCGATTCCCCTGCTGTTGTATACGCTCTTCTTCGGCGTCAGGCTCAACGAGGGAAGCCGCTGGATCCGCTTGCCTATCATAAATCTGACCTTTCAGACGTCGGATCTGGCCAAGCTGGCGCTATTCATGTATCTCAGCCGTCTGCTCAGTAAAAAGCAGGACGTCATCAAGGATTTTCGCCAGGGCTTTATCCCCGTGATCACCCCCGTGATCATCATCTGTCTCCTGATCGCACCGGCCAACCTCAGCACCGCCCTGCTTACCGGCGCCACAAGCCTGATGCTGCTTTTCATCGGCCGCGTCAGCGCCAAACATCTTCTCATGACCATTGCCATAGCCGCGATCCCACTGGTCATCCTCGTCTTTGCGGCCTTTATCCGGCACAAAAGCAACGGCAATACTACCGAAAAGCCGAGAACGGAAGGCCATGCCCGGCTCTTTGTCCGGGTGGATACCTGGATCAGCCGCGTCGAGACCTTTATGTATGGCGGCAAAGAAGCCAACGACGACAATAACTATCAGACCAACCAGGCCAAGATCGCGATTGCAAAAGGCGGTTTCCTCGGACTGGGTCCCGGCAATAGCCAGCAACGGAATTTTCTTCCGCATCCCTATTCGGATTTCATCTATGCGATCATCATCGAAGAGTATGGGCTCATAGGCGGGGTGTTCATCGTATTCATCTACCTGGTGTTCCTGCTGCGCAGTATCCGCATCTTCCGGCGCTGCCCCTTTGCGTTTGGCGCTTTTCTGGCGCTGGGCCTCAGCTTCACCCTGGTCATCCAGGCCCTGTCCAATATGGCCGTGAACGTAAACTTGTTCCCCGTGACCGGCGTGACCCTGCCATTGGTGAGCATGGGCGGTAGCTCGTTTCTGTTTACCTGCCTGGCCATCGGCATCATCCTGAGCGTAGCCCGCAATGCAGAGTCCAGCGAACCAAACGGTGTGGAGGCCGGGTCTAATGCGTAAACGTATCATCATAGCAGGCGGCGGTACGGGCGGCCATATCTTTCCGGCGATCGCCATCGCGGGCGCGCTGAAACAACAACAGCCGGATATCGAACTGCTCTTCGTAGGGGCCAGGGGTAAGATGGAGATGGAGAAAGTGCCGCAGGCGGGTTACCGGATCGAGGGGATCACGATCGCCGGTTTCAACAGAAGCTCTTTGATCAGGAATATAGGTCTGCCTTTCAAGCTGGTGAAAAGCTTTTTCCAGGTCGGCCGCATCCTCCGGAGCTTCCGGCCCGATGCAGTCGTAGGGGTAGGGGGTTACTCGAGCTTTCCGGTACTACGCTCGGCGCAGGCCAAAGGCATCCCCACCTTTATCCACGAAAGCAACTCTTTCGCAGGAAAAAGTAACATCTTGCTGGGCAGGAAGGCCAGCCGCATCTTCGTCGCCAGCGAAGGCATGGAGAAATTCTTTCCGGCCGGCCGCATCCTGCTCACCGGTAATCCCGTACGCAGAAATATCGTAGAGAGCCGTGTGACTCGCGAAGAAGGCATCCGTTTTTTTGGCCTGGACCCGGCGCTGCCGACGGTCTTTTCCACGGGCGGCTCGCTCGGCGCCAAAGGCATCAACGAAGCCATCGCCGCACATCTCGATGAATTCGCCTCGGCGAATACGCAGCTCATCTGGCAGACGGGAAAACCCTTTGCACCACAGGCGAAGACCCTGAGTGCCGGGAAAACGAATGTCTGGACCGGCGATTTTGTAAGCCAGATGGAATATGCTTTTGCAGCGGCCGACGTCGTCATTTCGAGATCCGGCGCCATGTCTATCGCCGAGCTGTGCGTCGCAGGCAAAGCAGTCGTGTTCGTACCCTTTCCTTATGCGGCGGAAGATCATCAGACGGTGAATGCACAGCACCTGGTGGACCGCGGGGCAGGCTTGCTGATCAAAGACAGCCAGGCAAAGGAGACGCTGGTGACAACGGTCCTGAACCTGTCGAAAGACAACGCAAAGCTGGAAACCCTGAGAACGAATATAAGCCGGCTGGCGATCACCGATGCGGCAGATCGCATAGCGCGGGAGATAATAAAAAGTCATGGAGTTTAACGACATCAAGGAGATCTATTTTATTGGGATCGGCGGGATCGGAATGAGCGCTTTGGCCAGATATTTTCGATTCCATGGGGCGGCCGTATCGGGCTATGATAAAACGCCAACGACGCTGACGCACGAGCTGGAAAAGGAAGGGATCGCGATCCACTATAAAGAAGACCTGGACCGGATACCTAAAAGACCCGATCTCGTAGTCTATACCCCGGCCGTACCCAAAGATCATCAAGAGCTGGTATATTATCAGCAACAAGGCCAGACCCTGATGAAACGAAGCGAGGTGCTGGGATTGATCACGAATAGTTCTTTTAATATCTGTGTGGCGGGTACGCATGGCAAAACGACGATTACGACCATGATCGCACAGATCCTGCGTCATAGCGGGTATGGCTGTAATGCATTTCTCGGCGGAATTGCTGTCAATTATAACAGCAACTATTGGAGCGACAAGCGGAAGGTCTGTGTCGTGGAAGCCGATGAGTATGACCGGAGCTTTCTCAGGCTGACACCAGATATCGCCGTTATCTCCGCCATGGATGCCGATCACCTCGACATCTATGGTACGGCGGCAGAGGTGGAAAAGGCCTTCATCGATTTCTCCGGTTGCCTGAAGTCCGGTGGACTCCTCCTGAGCCGGGAAGGACTGAAACGCGAGGCGGATCTCAAGGGCGATCGTCGCATGACCTATGGGTTGCAAAAAAATGCAAATTTTTTTGCAACTGGGATATCTATCGACCAGGGCGAATACCTGTTTCGCGTAGAGAGCGACGATTGGAGCCTCGATCACGTCATCCTGCCCATGGGAGGGCGCCACAACGTCGAGAATGCTACCGCGGCTATCGCCGTAGCCCATACGCTCGGCATCCCCGGGGACAAGATCATGGCGGCCGTTGCGGCATTCCGGGGCGTCAAAAGGCGTTTCGAGTATATCGTCAAAAAGCCGGGTCAGGTATATGTAGACGATTATGCGCATCACCCGGAAGAGCTGAGGGCCCTGATCACCGGCGCACGGGAGCTGTTCGGCGCAATGAAATGCACCATCATCTTCCAGCCGCATCTGTTCACCCGGACCCGCGACTTCGCCGACGGCTTTGCCGAAAGTCTCGACCTGGCTGACGAGGTATACCTGCTGCCGATCTATCCGGCCCGGGAGAAGCCGATTGCCGGCGTGACCAGTGAGCTGATCGCCGGGAAGATGAAAAAAGCAAAGACGAGGCTAGTCGACAAAACGGAGATCCTGCGGACGCTGAAGAAAGAGAATATTGAATTGCTGATCACCGCCGGAGCGGGCGACATCGACACCCTGGTCGAACCCATCCGTCAATGGTTGGAATAACATTAACGCCGGCCCAGCCGGCAAACAAAATATCGTGACGGTTGAAGCCGGCACTGTTGTACCCGTCTGACGGCCCGCTGGACCGTTGGGCGGGCCTCGATAAAAATGGGCGAAGACCCAAAAAAACAAAATGGCCGCAAGAATATCTATACGAAAAGTACTCACAGCCTTCTTCTGGTGCATCGTCGGCGCCGGGGGCGTGGTCCTCCTCGTCGCGGCCATCCGCTATAGAAACAGCAACGTGTGCAAAGGCTTCCATATCGGGATCAAAAGCGCCGAAGCCGATGGCCGCATATTCATCGATAAAAAAGGCATCAGCGATCTCCTGACTTCGGCGGGAGCGGGAAGAGGCCAGGGTAAGCCCATCCAGAGCTTTGACCTCCACCGGCTGGAAACGACATTGAAACGAAATGTCTGGATCAGGGATGCGCAGCTGTTTTTTGACAACAATGGTATTCTCCAGGTCAGGATCAGCGAACGCGAGCCCGCCGCCCGCATCTTTACCCGCGACGGGAAGAGCTTTTATATCGACAGCAGCGGGATAGAGCTGCCCTTGCAGGAGAAATACGCGGCCCATCTTCCGGTGTTCACCGGTTACCCGGCGCCAAAGATCCGGACCAGCGGGGCAGACAGCTTGTTGACATCCGGCATTTTGCAGCTAAGCTCATTTATCCGGCGCGACAGCTTCTGGATGGCGCAGATCGCGCAGATCGACATCACCCCCGGGAAGACCTTCGAGCTCGAACCCGAGATCGGCGATCATCGGATCACGTTTGGCGACGGCAGCGATATCGCGCCCAAATTCCACCGGCTCTTTCTCTTTTATAAGGAAGTGCTCAGTAAAGTCGGCATGGATAAATACGAGCGGATCGATGTCTCGTATGACGGCCAGATCGTCGGAACAAAAAAAGGCAGCAGCCAAAGCCGTTATGATTCCTTGCAGGGACTCGATAATATCCGGCAGATGATCCGATCGGCACAACAATTGCAACCGGATACGCTTCGGCAACAGAATGTACGTCCGCTGGAACGCAACACGCAGACAGAACAGAACCTGTCCAGCTATGATCTGGTACCAAACACCCCTAACAATCATTAAACAACTAAAAGATAAACCATGAATCACGAACAACCTATAATCGTCGGACTCGACATCGGAACGACAAAGATCGCTGCCATCGCAGGTCGTAAGAACGAGTACGGCAAGCTCGAAATATTAGGATTCGGCCGGGCCAACTCCAATGGTGTCAAACACGGACAGGTGCTGAACATCGACGAGACGATAAAAGCCATCCGGATGGCGCTGGATAATTGCTATGCGTCGAATCCGAACCTCGACATCAACGAGGTCTATGTAGGCATCGCGGGACATCATATCAAAAGTCTGCAGACCCGCGGGGACATCGTTCGCCAGAACACAGAAGAGGAGATCACCCGCAAGGAGATCGATCAGTTGGTGGCCGATCAGTACAAGACCTATATCCCTGCCGGCGACCAGATCATCGACGTTATCCCGCAGGAGTTCACCGTGGATAATTTCCAGAATATCCCCAACCCCATTGGGTATGGCGGGGTCAAGGTCGGCGCCAACTTCCATATCATCACCGGCGATAAGAATGCGATCAGGAATATTAACCGGGCCGTGGAGAAAAGTAATCTTCACACCAAAGACCTGGTGCTTCAGCCCCTGGCTTCGGCGGCCGCGGTCATGGGCCAGGAAGACCTGGAAGCCGGTGTCGCTATCGTGGATATCGGCGGTGGCACCACGGACCTGGCGGTGTTCTATGAGGGCATCCTGAAACATACCGCCGTAATTCCCTTTGGCGGTGAGAACATTACCAATGATATAAAAACCGGGCTTGGCGTACTGAAGACACAGGCCGAACAGATGAAGGTGCAGTTCGGCTCGGCTTTATCCAACGAAGCAAAGGCCAATGCCTACATTACGATCCCCGGTCTTCGCGGCATGCCGGCCAAGGAGATCAGCGTCAAGAACCTCGCCAATATCATCCAGGCGCGGATGAGCGAGATCATGGACTTCGTGACCTATCATCTCAAACAGGTAGGCCTCGACAACCGCATGCTCAATGGCGGCGTCGTCCTCACGGGCGGAGGCTCCCAGCTGCGGCATCTGATCCAGCTCACCGAATATATCACGGGTCTGAATGCCCGCATCGGCTTCCCCACGGAGCACCTCGCCGCCGGCCATATCGAAGAGCTCGCCCGTCCGACGTATTCGACCTGTATCGGCCTTATCCTGAAAGGGTACAGCGACTACGAGCATGACCGCAAAGAGTTCGACAAGGAATATCGCCGTGTGGAAGTACCCGACAATCTGCGGAAAGCCGAAACACAGCAAAAAGCCGAACCCGGGTCCGAACCCAGCGAGGAAGCGATGCAGCAGGAGCGCGTTCGCAACCGCAAAGGCGTCAAGGACTTCTGGGGCAAGTTCAAAGACGGCATTATCGACCTGTTCAAAGAAGAAGAAGATCAGACTTTGTAAAATTTAATTTTTTTGACATGATCCATTTTGATCTACCGAAAGAGAAATCATCCATCATCAAGGTCATTGGTGTGGGTGGTGGTGGAAGCAATGCAGTTAACTATATGTTCAGCCAGAACATAGAGGGAGTGAATTTCATTATATGTAATACCGATGCACAGGCGATTGCGCAAAGCCGCGTACCCAACAAGATCCAGCTGGGCCCTCATCTTACGCAGGGCCTGGGGGCCGGCGCTAATCCGGACATCGGCAGGCAGGCGACCGAAGAAAGTCTGGAGGAGATCAAAGGCATCCTCGAGGTCAATACCAAGATGGCCTTTATCACGGCCGGCATGGGTGGCGGCACCGGTACCGGCGGCGCGCCCATCATCGCCAAGATCTGCAAGGACCTGGGTGTGCTCACGGTGGGGATCATCACGACGCCCTTCGCTTATGAAGGCCGGAAACGGCAGATACAGGCGGAAGAAGGCATCCGCATCATGAAGCAATATGTAGATACCCTGCTGGTGATCAGCAATGACAAGCTGCGTCATCAGTTCGGTAATCTCAAGATGAAGGAAGCCTTCTCCAAAGCGGACAATGTACTGGCCACCGCGGCTAAATGTATCACGGACGTGATCAATAGCACCGGGCAGATCAATGTCGACTTTGCCGATGTCTGTACCGTCATGCGCAACGGCGGCGTAGCCATCCTGGGAAGCGCCATGGCCAAGGGCGACAGCCGCGCACAGAAAGCCATCGAAGAAGCGCTTAACTCGCCGCTGCTGAACGACAATGATATCAGCGGCGCCAAATGGATACTGATCAATATCAACTCCAGTGAGGGGGAACACGAGTTCACCATGGACGAAGTCGATATCATCCAGAACCACCTGCTCAGCCGCGCCGGCGAGCATACCGATGTGATCCTCGGACTGGGTTACGATAATACGCTGGGATCGAGCCTGGGAATTACACTCATTGCCACCGGATTCGAGCATAAAGATCCTTTTAAAGCAGCAGATGCGGCCAGCTCGGCGCCCAAAAAAGAGGAAAAGATCCTCATGAGCCTGGCTCCCGTCGACGAGCACCCTACGGAAAAACGGCCTGTTCTTTCCTCAACTGAAAGTGCAAAAGAATTTCCGCACCCGAAGGAAGCGACCCCTGACCCTAAGGACGCCGTATCGCCGGCCCCGAATGCGTCATCAGACCCCCTTCAGCCAAAGCTGGTTGAAAAAACGCAGCCCCAATCCTCTCCGCTCACCCTGTTCTCCATGGAAGAGCCTATCGATGACTCTATCATAGAAGGTCCGACTATGGAGAACACGGCGACGAAGACCACGCCGAACACGGAAGACCGTTCCCCCCGTATCGAGTGGGTGCTTTCGCCGGAACCGCAGCCTCAATCGCCATCGCAGCCGGTAAAACCGGCGCCACAGCCGATAAACGATCAGGCGCCAGCCGCCATAAAACGTTCTCCTGCGTCTGCAGCGTCAGGAGGATACCTTGCAAGGCCCACCAATATCTACGTGGAAGATCCCTGGAGTGACAAACAATCCAACCCTTCGGCGGCCAATGGTTCTCCTGCGGCGAAGCCGGAACACGACTCACCATTGAAGGAGCCAACCCTGAACACCACTGCCAACGATCCGATCAAAGAAGACGACGCTTCACCCGACATGCAACTGGTATTCAGGGACAAGGATTCGACGGCGGATGCGCCTGGGGCCCATTCGACTCACTCGCTTTCGGTGCCGAACTCACCCGTAGAGGAGCCTGCCGCGCAGGACGATGCGGATGATCTCAAACGCCGTGCAGCAGAACGGATTAACAAGTTGCGCAACTTGTCGTTCAATGTAAATGCTGCCGATCCGAATAATGAGTTCGAAACCGTGCCGGCCTACATCCGCCGTAATTTGGAACTATACAACACGATCTCCAATGTCGAGAACTTCTACAGCAACTATGAGGTCAAGACGGATGAGAACAACAACACGGAGATCAGTACGATCAATACTTTCCTCGATGGTAAACGTCCCGACTAGGGCGTCGAACCGACCGGCCACGATAGTTTGTTTTTAGTTGTTTTATTCCCCCCGGCTCTCCGGGGGGATTTTTTACCTTTACGCTATGGCAACCATCCTCGTCACCGGCGGCACTGGCCTCATCGGAACGGCACTCGCCGAACTGCTGCGGGCAAACGACCACAACGTCATTATCCTTACCCGAAGGCCCCGGAACAAAGGCGAAGCCCACTGGGACCCCGCCAAAGCGGAGATCGACGCCGAAGCCATCCGCCGGTCCGACTACATCATCCATCTCGCCGGCGCCGGCGTCGCCGACAAACGCTGGTCCGGGAAAAGAAAAGAAGAGATCAGGACCAGTCGCGTAGAAGGCTGCAGGCTCCTGGTAAAAGCATTGCGGGAAATCCCCAATAAAGTACAGGCGGTCATCAGCGCCTCCGCCATCGGCTGGTATGGACCCGACCCGGCCATCCCCAACCCGGATCCCTACACGGAGACCGCGCCGCCCAACACCGACTTTCTCGGCGAGACCTGTCGTCTCTGGGAAGAAGCCATCACCCCCGTGACCACGCTTGGAAAAAGACTGGTGATCATCCGCACCGGCATCGTGCTAAGCAAAAAAGGCGGCGCACTCAGGGAATTCATGAAACCGGCGCGTCTCGGCGTCGCCGCGATCCTCGGCAGCGGCCGCCAGGCCATCAGCTGGATCCATATCGACGATCTTTGCCGTCTCTATCTGTATGCTTTGAACGAGAAAAATTTCACCGGCGTTTATAATGGCGTAGCGCCGCAACCCGTGGATAACCGCACGCTCACCATCAACCTGGCGAAGCGGCTCAAGGGACGCTATTTCGTCCCCGTGTATATCCCTTCCTTCTTCCTGAAAATGATGATGGGGGAGATGAGCATCGAAGTCCTCAAAAGCACCACGGTCAGCGCCGCCAGATCCCGCGCCGCCGGCTTCCAGTTCCTGTATCCTGCCATCGGGCCGGCGCTCGATAACCTCACAGGTCGGTCTTGAGAAACCGCCGTCCG
>DASZOW010000379.1:0-3586 GCA_035550615.1 Puia sp. | reverse complement strand
GTCCAGGTTGTTGGCATACCAGCTATACGCCTTACCGTCCTTCTTACAACCATAATAGTAAACCCGATGCCCCCAGCGCGGCTTCACCGCCGTGGGAACTTCATAGATATCCTGGTCGGCCATATTCGCGGGAAAATGACAATCGATCAGGTAGAACTGCGCATCCCGATGATACCGTCCCAGCTTGAACCCGTCATAACCCGAGAACGTACAATCCTTCAACACCGTTTTCGAATCCGGATCGGCAGACCCATCATGCCAGATACAGGCCGGCCCGCAATCCGCCCGAAAAGAGCAATGGTCCGCATACGCCCAGCCGCGCGGACAATAGAAATCCACGCCGCCCTCCATCTCGCAGTCCTTGAAATAGAACATCCCCGCCGCCACATTCCACGGGCTCACCGTGTCGCCGCCATAAGCACGCAAAACACAGTTCTCGACCCTTAACCGCGTCGTCTGGAACGAACGCAGCGCCATCTGGTGCCCATCCCGGTGGATCGTCTTCTGATGCGTCACCGAATCGGCCGCACACGGGACCACGACGCCTCCATCCGGATGATCGAAACCATAACTATTGCAGATCGTCAGATTCCGAAGCGTGATATCGCTTCCCCGCAGGTTCAGCGTCGCCACCCCCCAGTCGTCCCGATGTTCGCACCGCCACTCGTCACGCGCCAGCGAAAAACTCAGGATCGTCTTGTCCTTGTCCTCCCCTTCGAGAACGATATTGTTCTTTTCGATAAAGATCTTTTCATGATAGACCCCGTTACGGATCAGGATATACCGCGGCTTCGGCGCATCCGCGGGCAAACTGTTAAGCGCAGCCTGTACAGTCGTAAAATCGCCATGGCCGGAAGCGTCGACCACGATGCGCTGGGCAAAACACCCACCGCCGAAGAACAAAAGGAATCCAACGATCAGTTTTTTCATATAGAACAATTCTAAACCGCAAATTGCATAGTCGATACTAATTCCGCCGGTTTATTTACGCAAACGTTATCGAGATCCCCTGCCACGGCCCCCGCATGAGCCCTACGCCCCGCGCACGGCCCCCGCGCCTAAAACGCCACCACCCCCTTAGCCGCCAGGCTCTCATACGCCTTCTCGATCACCCGGACGATCCTCACCCCCTGCTCCGCCGTCACCGGCAAAGCCGCCCCATCCCGTATCGCCGCATAAATCCCATCGAAATAATCCATATAGTTCCCCTTCTCGGTCGGCACCCGTTCCCGTACTACAAGCCCATCGATCTCCGCCGTCAACAACCCCCTCTCCGCCTCCGGCTCTACCCCCCAGTCCGGCCCACCCGGCATCTCCCCCGCAAGCAGATGCTTTTCCTGCACATCCGCCCGGCTCTTCAGAAACGTCCCGTTATGCCCGAAAAAACTATAAGCCGGCAACGGCTCCCGTACAAGATAGCTGGACTTCAACCGCACCCGCAACCCGGGATAGTATAATAACACCTCCATGTAATCGTCCACCTTGGAATTATCGCGGATAATTTGAAGATCCGCAAAAACCGCCTCGGGATCGCCAAAAAGCTGCAACGCCTGATCGATCAGGTGCGACCCCAGATCATATAAGAGCCCGGTACCGGGCCCCGGCGTCTCCTTGTGTTGCTTATAACTCAACGTCGGCGTAAAGCGGTCGTAGTGGATCTCCGCCTCCACCAGCCTCCCCAACACCCCCGAATCCATGACCCGCTTCACCGTACGATAATCGCTGTCGAACCGCCGGCTCTGGAATGACGACAAAACCTTCCCGGAAGACCGTGCCAACGCGATCAGCTCCTGCCCCTCCTTCTCCTTCAGCGCAAAGGGTTTTTCAACCACAACATGCTTCCCCGCCATCAACGCCTTCTTCGCATACTCGAAATGGGTATAGTTCGGGGTATTCACGATCACCAGCTCCACCGCCGCATCGGCCAGCAGTTCCTCCAATGTCCGGCAAACCCGCACAGCCGGATAGATCGCCGCAGCAAGATTCTTGTCCCGCTCCCAGACGCTATAAAATTCAAAACCCGGGTTCTCATGTAAAAAGGGCGCCTGGAAGACCTTCCCCGACATCCCAAAAGAACAAACAGCCGTTTTAACTGGTTTCATACAAGTTATTTTTGGACCAATGACGACGCCGCAGCCCCATAGTTGAAGGCGGCATCATGGACGGCTTTCGAACTATCCGTATCACTAACCCGGATGCCTGAGCATTTAGCCCCATTGACGCTAAATAACAAACCCGCACCCGCATTGTAATGAATGTCCTGAAAATGCAGGTCGCTGCTGTTCTCCACATATACCACGGGATTCGTATCGCGGGTCACCAGGCGAATATTCTTCAGATCGATGTGCTGCGCCTCGATGATCGAAGCCCCCTTATTCGTCTTCAGTACCATGTCGCTAAGGTAGATATCGCGGATGTTCATTTCCGGCAGTCCACGCACAAAGATACCTTCTTCGGCCCCATCACAAACAATATTGCTGATATGAATATCTCTGAACCGCGGCGTACCCTCTCCTACCGGCGGTACCTGCACCTTGGCGGCGCCCGAATACACATCCGCTATAGACGGCGCCTTCGCAAAATAATACATGTCTAAAAATATCGCCTGGTGGACGATATTCCGCATAGCAATGTTCTTTACATATATTTTTTCCACTATACCACCGCGTCCCCGGACCGTCTTGAACCGCAAGCCGATATCGGTCCCGATGAACGAACAGTCCGATACGAAGATATTCCTGGCCCCGCCCGACATCTCGCTGCCCACGACAAACCCGCCATGCGCCCGGTAAACGATGTCATCATGGACGATCATATTCTCGGTCGGCCGCCCACGGCGACGCCCCTCTTCATCGCGACCGCTCTTCACACATATTCCATCGTCCCCCGCGTCGAACGTACTATGCTCGATCTGCACCCCTTTACAGGATTCCACGTCGATGCCGTCGCCATTGGCGGCATTCCACGGATTACGGACATGCACGTCATACAGGCTAAGGTCCTCACAAAGCAATGTGTGTAGACACCAGGCGGCGGAATTCTGAAACGTAGTCCCTTCCAGCAAAACTTTTTTGCAATTGGTCAGCACCAGCAGGTTGGGCCGGAGAAAATCGCGGATGGCCTTAAAATCGCTGGCCGTCATCCCCGGTTTCAACACCCCGGCCTCCTTGTTGCGATAGCCCTTGAGACTCTGCTCGCTTGGAAACCATGTCTTGCCATCTTCCGTTACAACCCCACCGGACGCAACCTTTTGCTTCCATTCGGCCTCGGTGAGCCGGTCCTTGGCGATCCATCTCCACGAATCGCCGTTACCGTCGATGACACCGCCGCCCGTGATACCAATATTCTCCAGATCGGTGCCCGAGATCGGGCTCTGACAACGTGCCGCCGGATGTCCTTCCCAGTTACCCGTGACTATCGGATACTGATCCTTATCCGCGGTGAATTGCAGGATCGCGGCCCGGTCTACATGCAGGTTCACCCCTGATTTCAGCACTATCGGCCCCGTCGCCCACAGCCCCGCCGGCACCAGCACCACGCCGCCGCCTTTATCGGAGCACGCATCGATGGCGTCATTGATAGCCTT